>JAHITX010000136.1 GCA_018817425.1 Pseudomonadota bacterium | reverse complement strand
GCCGAATTCGAAGCTATTTGTCGACTTGCCGTAAGCATGGAGTTAAGGCAAGTCAGGCGTTGGAGCTATTGTTTAAAGGCAAATTGCCCGACTTTCTTATGTGAACGGGAGTATATATTAAAATGACGCTGAATAATTACTGGGATAAAAACAAAATAAAAAGGTCCGCTCTAAAGGCTTAAATCAACAGCATTGGGTCTAAGACCCCGGTGGTGACCTGAGTTCTTGCCATATCGAATTCAGAACTACTGCCTTCCGCACACTCCAAAGCGTCGGCTTTTCCTGCAAAGCAGGGTTACCACAACTATACATTTTTTGGGGCTCAATACAGAGCCTGCAATCTTGATCCATCCGGCTCCAGAATCCCGTTACCGGGTTTACCTGCGGATTTCACTACTGACCTGCCGGCTAAGCTTTAGTCAAGTGGGATTATCTTAGCATCAATGCCAGAGCAAGCCCTGCAAAGATGAAGGAAGCAAATTTACTTCCCGAGCACCCACTGGGTAACAATATCGAATTTCAAAGACCTTTTGTATCATCCCAACGATTCGGATTTATCTTGGCACGAGGAGCGTCTTGTTAGCCCTAAGGCCTTCCTGCCCTTATTAGAAAAGATTGGAGGCGTGATAAGTCTCCGGATCCACGTGATTGTGGGTAAACTCTTTTGTTTGGGTAAACTGGCCTGAACAATCTGTTCTTCTTGCCAGTCTTTGTATCTGTTTTTAAATTCAACCAGTGGGGGACAAACCCCCTTAAAACCTATACCAACGACTGTGTGAGGGTGTTTTTCATTTCCGGCAAACCCTATGAATGAGTGAGGAAACGGCTTAAGAAGTGACCTGAAAGCTTCCGGTGTGAACCTCCAATAGTCGTAAGGGTAATCGTGAATTGGGAAATCCATAACGCTCGTAATCACAACCACCCCATCGGGCACTATAATACGGTGGATCTCTTCTAATGCCTTGTGGGGATATTCAACATGTTCTAGAGTATCTATACAAAGAACGGTCCCTGCAGATCCAGATGGTAGATCGATGTCGTGCAGGTCAAGAAGTTTATCTACTCCTGGCCCTTCACGCATATCAGCTCCCACGTATTTCTGGCGCGGAAATATTGGACGCAAGTCCGCTAGCTCTGAATCTCTGCCCACTTGCAAAGAGCCGAACTCATAAATAGGCTCTCTGATAGGCAAAGTATTTTGGACGATAGATACCAGATCTCTTATTGCTGGTCGCATTACGTGCTCCTTAATTTTGGGCTAACAAGTTATTCACCAGACCCGGTGATCTTGTAATTTCGTATGATCAACACAAAGTTTTAGAAAAAAATCTATAATGTTTAAGTTCAATTACAAAATGACCAAGGGTTATTTTGATTTAAATTTGAGCTACATATAATCTATTGACAAGAATTTTGCAATAATATTTTTTTAACTTTACAGATATCAAGTTATTTATCAAACTATCAGGAAGAAGGAGATTATATGCTTGCTATCCCTTCCCAAATACTGAAGCTATTTTAATAAAAAGAAAAATCCCAAATAATTGCTGTTAATTAAACCACGGGCTATGCCCGTGCGATCCTAAAAGGTTCGATCGTTCCGGCGGGAGAGAAAACAAGGTATAGGTTCTTCCTCAAGGAAAGCTCTGGAAAGGAGCAGGAGTAAGAACCTATGAAGGATTGGAAATCATTATCACATGTAATGTGGGACTGCAAATACCACTTGGTATTTGTTTCTAAATATCGCCATAGAAAGATATATGGAGAAACCAGAAAAAGAATTGGAGGAATCATCAGGGATTTGTGTCGACAAAAAGGGATAGAATTGCATGAGGGGCATGCGAAAGCCGACCATATCCGTTTACTTTTGAGTATTCCGCCAAAATACAGTGTTTCAAATACAGTAGGATTTATAAAAGGTAAAAGCGCAATCAGGATTCATAGGGAGGTATTAAATACCAAGAGGATGACCGGATTGAGTTTTTGGGCGACAGGATATTGTATGTCAGCACCGGCACGAAAGTGTTATAAAACTTCCGGTTTAAAAATGCATGTCAAATGAAGGCCGGCCGGGAAGAAGATTAGTCCTCCCGACCGGCCTTTATATTATTTTTCAGCAACCTCTTTCATACGATAACTTTTCCCTTCAATAACCACAGCCTCAGTATGGTGGAGCAACCGGTCAAGCAGTGCCGATGTCAGCGTGCTGTCATTATTGAAGATTTCCGGCCATTCCTTAAACACACGGTTGGTTGTGATCACAAGGGAACCTTGCTCATATCGCTGGCTGATGATCTGGAAGAGCAAATCCGCACCGTTTTTATCGATGGGCAAATAACCCAGTTCATCCAGAATAACCAATGCCGGGTTTAGATATTTTTTCAGTTCCTGTTTCAGACGTCCGGCATTCTGCGCCGAGATCAGATGGTTGATGGTATCAATGGCAGAGGCAAACAACACGGTATGGCCTTTAAGGCAGGTCTGATACCCCAATGCACAGGCCAGATGGGTTTTGCCTAATCCGACTCCTCCTATAAAAACTACATTACTTTTATCCTCAATGAACTTTAACCGGAACAGATTTTGGACCTGGGCCCGGTTGATTTTTTTAGGCCAGGACCAATCGAACTGATCTAATGTTTTAACCACAGGGAACCGGGCCGTACGGATACGGCGCTGGATTGTACGGTCCTGGCGTAAATTCGATTCCTGTTTAATTAACTCCGACAAATACTGGACATGTGTCCATTGTTTGCGGGCCGCCGATTGCGCAATGTTTTCATGATGCTCCCTGATATAGGGCAGTTTCAGGTAGGATAAGTGTTTAATTAAATCATTCATATTCATCTCCATTGATATCGTAAATAGAAAGATCAGGGCGATCAATGGTTAAATCCAAAAGATCACTGCTTCGGGTCAAGTGAAGCGCACCGGGCTCTCTAACAGGACGCGCCCGCTGTTCCAGCAGATTGGCAATGTACTCGCAGGAAAAGGCAGCAAATGAGAAAGCATCTTCGATAGCTATTCGAACCTGCTCGTTTCCGTAAATTTCGCTTAAAGCAACGATTTGACGAATGTGATGCAGCGGATTCATACGGCGCTGTTCCAATTGCCGGTAATATTGCTGGGCTTTGTCCGACAAAGATAAAAATCGCATATATATTTTCTGGTCGCGTGCTTTTTTGCGTTGTTGCAAAAGCGCTTTGGGATGATCCGGATGCTCAAAGTCTTTTCGGCGGTCATAGCTTCTCACATGCCGGGCTACAAGATTGTTGTCGTGATAAAAACAAATCCTGTCCGGATATAATTTAACCGTCAATCTCACTCCTGCCAATTGGGCTGGAACACTATAATGGTTGGCGTCTATGGTGATCCTGAACTGCCGTGATGCCCGCATCGGCTTGACTTGGCCGATATCATAAGGTTGCGGCAATGGCTGTAAAAAGCCTTTCTCTTCATTAAACATGTCAACCGGCTTTAGGCCGGTTTCACCATGGGTTCTTTCATTGGCAACCGTATCCAGCCAATGTTTTGCCACTGGCTTCATAATATCAAAATCTGTTATAGTTAATCCGTTTAGAAGATTTTTTTTGACATATCCCACGGCGTTTTCCACAACCCCTTTTTCGTTGCCCTTTCCTACATTGCAAGGGGCAATGGTAAAATTATAGTACTTGGCAAAATCAAGATACTTGGGATTAAATACCGGCGCCCGGCCTACGGTACGTTTTAATACCGCAGATTTTAGATTGTCTACCATGATCTTTTTGGGAACTGCATCAAAAAATTCAAACGCGTTTTGATGACAGCCTAAAAAATGTTCCATGGTTTGCAGCACCGTAAACTCCACATACATCATACGGCTATTACATAGAACCATCACAAAAAAGCTCAAGCGCCTACTTGTTGACCCGACTTTTACAGTGCCGTATGAGCCCCAATCCACTTGGGCGCATTCTCCGGGTGCAAAAGAAAGTTTTAAATATGCTTTGGTTTTTGGCGGTCTTACTTTTCTCACATAATCTTCAACTATGGTTGAACCGCCGTAAAATCCGTCTTCTTTGATACGCTGATAAATCTGTGTTGCAGTATACGGATGTTTTTCAAGCATCCGTATAATATCGTTTTTGAACGGATCAAGCTTGCTTTTTCTATGAGCGGCCTTTCGGGGCTGGTATTGTTTTTCATTGGCCCATCTTGCCACTGTGCGACAATCCAGTTCCAAACAATCAGCAATCTGGCTGTATTTTAACCCATCATTTTCAAAATAATTCCTGATCCGCACATAGGTCTCGTAATCAATCATGGCGCACCTCCATAACCTTTTTTAAAATATCTCCCAAACCTATGGGCGATCCGCTTGCCCGGTCATTACCGCCAGGTTCAAGGCAAAGTATCTGATAAATAGGTTTTTGCCATGCGACAAGTCCTGTCCTGATAAGTTCCGATCTGGCTTGCTCTAAAGTCCGGCCATCCATAGAAAGCTTTTCCATAATGGATTTGTCACCATAGTAACTCAGTCCATTTTCATCGCTTGCGCATAACAAGAATAAATACAAGGCTGCCGAACCATGACAGAGCCGCTCAATATGTCTATCGCTGATCAATCTGTGGTCAATCCAGCTGAAGCTCTTAGGGACTTTGCGCAACCGGCTCGGTAAAATCACATGCTTTACAATCATAATTTTC
>JAHITX010000135.1 GCA_018817425.1 Pseudomonadota bacterium | reverse complement strand
TTAGCTCTTGACCATTTATATAACATTATGATAATCAGACAACATGTCACGTCCACTTAGAATAGAATATCCGGGTGCTTGGTACCATGTCATGAACCGTGGTAGAAGGTTTGAAAATATATTTTCAGACGATGCGGATTATGAGATGTTTGTCGAGCTTCTCAAAGATACATCGGAAATGTGGAATGTTAATATTGCCGCCTATTGTTTGATGTCCAATCATTATCATATCCTATTACAGACACCGGATGGAAATATTTCAAGAACCATGCGGCATATTAATGGTGTCTATACTCAAAGATTTAACAGAAAATATTCTCATGACGGTCAGCTTTTCAGAGGCAGATATAAATCGATTCTTGTAGGTGGCGACAGTTATTTATTACAACTTGTCAGATATATTCACCGGAATCCAATAAAAGCAGGCCTTGTTACGACATTGGATTCATATAAATGGAGCAGTCACAAAGGATATCTTTCGATAGCACAAAAATGGAGCTGGCTTCATAAGACATTTATTTTTTCACTTCTTACAAAAAACAAAGAAGAATGGATAAAAATATACAGACAATTTGTTTCTGTTGAAAAAGATGATAATATCTACCAAGTAATTGAAGCAAAGAAATGGCCTTCTATATTGGGTCCTAAAAATTTTCTGGATTGGGTTAAAGGCAAATATTATAAATCTAAAAAAGATGAGGATATTCCTGAGTCAAAATTACTTGATCCAAGCCAGAAATTAATTCTCGAAGTAGTTTGTAAATATTATGCTGTTGATGAAAAAGATATTTATAAATCAAGACGAGGGTCATACAATGAACCAAGAAATGTTTTGATTTATCTAATCAGACGTCTCCGGCAAGACAACATGAAGCAAATCGGCAAAGAATTTAATATAGAAAAATCCACTTCAGTTAGCAGTATTGTTGAACGTGTTAAGAAGCAGTTGCAGTCAGATAAAACTTTAAAGAAACGTATTGATGAACTAATTAATATGGTAAATAAGAGTCAAAAGCGGACTTGACCCCTGTTTCTAATATGGTAAATAAGAGTCAAAAGCGGACTTGACCCCTGTTTCTCTGTTTCTAAGAAATATTGACAATAGAATTGAAGTATTAATTGAAGATATTCAGAAAGTGGATGCGGATATAGTTGAAGCTCAGGGGTTGCTTGGGGAACTTTTAGAGGATCATGAAATAACGATGGAGAATTTAATTTTTTCCAAGAAGGATATTCTTGAAGCTCGACCAATTGACGAAAAGATTATGTCCCTTGATGAGCTACTGGCTGAATTGACCGGGAAACTACTTCAAACTAAAACAGCTGAAGTTAGCAACAAGCAAAATAGGGATAGCTTAATGCAAGATTTGACCAAGATACTGAATAGCACTTTTCACATGTTGAATTTCGATGGCAATCCTAAGGATGTAGAACTCTTTACTACAAGGGGTGAAGTCGTATCCGGAAGCGAGTCTGCAGCTTTTTTTCTCGCAAGATTTTACGCAATACAAAAAATGATTAACCACAACCATCCGATTATCATTGATGATTTCAGAGAAAAAGAATTAGCAACGTCCAAAGAGAAGATTGCGCTTGAACTGTATAAGGATCTTCCAAATCAAGTCATTTTCACTTGTACTTTAAAAGACGAAGAAACCTCTAAATACAGCGATTTGGATTACATTAACAAAGTTGATTACACAGGTTTTCCTGATAGTCATATAATGAACCAGGGTGACGTTTTGAAATTGAGAAAGGTCCTTAGTTCCTTAGCCATTTGTATTTAGAACAAGATATTTAAATTGAAAACAGATAAGGGTCAAATCCGCTCTTGGCTCTTGACTTCTATTAAATATTAGCGGGAAGAATGGTGGACGTCTATACTTTTATGCGTTTCTCAAACAGAGTGTAATTTACTTCCTCATTTTTGAAACCATATCGTCCAACGAGGCAGTTCAAGCAGTCGAGCTGCTCAACTGTTTGTTATGTGAACGGAAAGCATATCAGCAGTAGTATATCTTTGAGCTATAAATATGACCCTACTTAACAACATCCTAAAATGGACACAAACGTTACCTGCTTGGCAACGTGATGCTGCGCGCAGATTGTTGCAGTGCGAAGAGGGATTATCCGCGAATGATTATGCCGAGCTTTATGGTCTTCTAAAGGCCGGGCATGGTCTACCTAATCCAGATAATTTGGCCCCCGAACCACTTGCCGCTTGCCACCTTCCAGCTACCATACAATCTGGCCAAACCGTCATTTTGAAGGAGATAGGCAAATTGACCCATGTAAACCGCATTGCCCCTGATCAAAAATTAGGATTTTCAGAAATTGGAATGAGCGTTATTTATGGCGGCAATGGCTCTGGAAAATCTGGCTATGTACGGGTAATGAAACAGGCCTGCCGCTGCTGTGATCAATCAGAAAAGGTCTATCCAAATGCCAATGATCTATCAGTAGTGAATAAATCCCCAACGGCCAAATTTAGAATAGAACAAAACGGAACAACCCATAAAATAGATTGGGAGCAGGGGAGATGCATTCCAGATGAGTTGTTATCGAGCATATCGGTATTTGATTCCAGATGTGCCAGATCATATCTCACGGCTGAGCAGGATGTTGCCTATCTTCCCTATGGTTTAGATATTGTAGAAAATATGGCAAGGGACGTTATCCCTGAGCTTGACCGCCGCCTTTCAGAGGAAATCAGTGCTATTGATACAAATACATATGCATTTAATCATCTGACAGGTGAAACCAAAGTCGGGGATCTGATATCAAAGCTTAGCACCAAAACCAATCCTAAAACTGTCGAGGGTCTTGGTACTTTATCAGAGGAAGAAGAGAAAAGAATTACCAATATAGGCAAGGCACTTGCAGAAGTCGACCCTATGACCAAAGCGGCTGATCTCAAGCGCTTTGTTTCGCGAATTAAAAATCTAGCTGAAAATATTAGAAAGCTAAGCCTATGGGTTAATGATGAAGCGGTCACAAGATTAAAAAAACTTGATGATGAAGTGGTAGAAGCAGAGCAGGCAGAGAAAACTACAGCGCTTGATCTCCAATCAGGTGAGGAATTGTTGCCAGGGACAGGTGAGCCACTTTGGAAGGCATTGTTTGAGGCAGCCAGAAAATATTCAATCGAGATAGCATATCCCGACCATGAGTTTCCTCATACTGGTGATGGTGCGTTGTGTCCGCTTTGCCAATCAACGCTGGATGAGGCCGGAGAACGGCTAAAACGATTTGAGCAATATATCAAAGATGATGTTGCCAAAACAGCCAGTGAAAAGCGAACCAATTTAGCTACTATCATTAAAAAAATAGAAAATGCCAATCTTACAATTGCTTTTGATCAGGAATTATCTGATGAGATAGATCAGTGTGATAGGGATATAGTTCAGTCAGTTACGGATTATCAAACCAGCATTGATGCAAAAAGACAATGGATGCTTGGTGCGTTTGACAGTCATGACTGGAATAACCCATCTGATCTAACAGAAAGACCATATTTCCTTTTGCGAAAATTAGCAGCTCAAAAGCTCCTTGAAGCTCGTACTTTTATTAAAGCAGCGGACGAAGAGCATAAAAAGAAATTACAGAAAGAACATGATGAGCTTATTGCGCGGCAGAATTTAAACAAGTCCTTGCAAGCCGTGCTTGACCTCATTGATCGCCTGAAAAAAGTGGCCGATCTTAAAAAATGCAAGACGGAACTTAAGACCAAGCCAATCTCAGATAAATCCAGAGAATTTGCCAGTGAAGCAGTGACAAAAGAGCTTAAAGCAGCCTTGGATATTGAGTTTTCTAATCTTGGAGCCGGGCATATAAAAACCAAACTCAAGGAAAGAAACGACAAGGGCAAAATCTTTCACCAGCTTTTATTGGAGATACCGACAAATCAGAAGATTGATGAGATTTTAAGTGAAGGAGAGCAACGTGCAATTGCTCTTGGTGCATTTTTAGCTGAGCTGTCTTTAGCAGATCATTCCTGCGGGATTGTCTTTGATGATCCGGTATCCTCGCTTGATCACTGGCGCAGGCATCATGTCGCGCACCGCCTTGCCCAAGAAGCAAAAAAACGTCAAGTTATTGTCTTCACTCATGACACATCTTTTCTTGGCCAGCTTCGTGATGAGATCGATAAGAATAACCTCGATAACAAAATCTGTTTTCTGGAATGGAAAGGTCAATATGCAGGTAATGTCTGTGATGGCTTGCCATGGGGGCATTCAAGTTATAAAGAGCGTATAGACTCTCTTGAAAAAATGCATAAAAACTTAGTGAAATTGCCTTGGCCGCAATATCCAAGTGAAGATGATGCCGCTGAGATGCTTAAAGCATATGATCGTATGCGAGCAGCCATAGAGCGTGTAATCCAGGATGTGGTTTTTAATGGTGTGGTCAGACGCTATAGGGATTGGATTAACATTGGTAGTCTTAAGGGTGTAGTTGGATTTGATGATTCAGAGTGCGACGAGATTAACAGGCTTTACCAACGCTGCAATGATTTAGTAGATGCCCATGATCCGTCTTCAGCCAAGAATGTCCCCGTTCCCAATGTAGCGGAGCTATGCAAAGACATAGATGATCTCAAAGCAGTCATCCAAACTATACAGGATCGCAGAATGACACCATGAACAAAAATGCTGCGGTGAGTAATGCACATAACAAGGCGCTCGTTCGGATGCAAACTACGCTGCGCTTCGTTTGCACCACACAGCTTGGTCGTTGGGGTGAGTCTGAATTAATCAAGATATAAAACAATTGGAGCAATACAATGGCTGAAGCTTCCGAAAAAGATCTGGGAAAAATCAAAAAGCTTGATGTACGCAAGATATGGAAAAATGAAGCTACTGAATTTACACCATGGCTGGCAAGCGATGAAAATATTTCCCAATTAGGCAAAGCAATTGGATTTGAACTTGAAGTTGATCAGGTTGAAGCATCAGTTGGGCCTTATTCTGCTGATATCCTTGCTAAAGACACTGGTACAGGTAAATACGTAGTCATTGAAAATCAATTGGGAAAGACAAATCATGATCATTTGGGTAAAGCAATTACATATGGATCTGTTCTTGATGCTGGAACAGTAATCTGGATTGCTACGGAATTCACAGAGGAACACCAGAGGGCTTTAGATTGGTTGAATGAATATACGACTGATGAGCTTTCCTTCTATGGTGTATTGATAGAACTCTGGCAAATCGATGAATCACGGCCAGCTGTTCGTTTTAATGTCATCAGTCGTCCTGCCGAAATCAAACGTGAGGATGCAACTGGGAAATCAAAGGAAGCTTTATCTGAGACAAAAAAGTTGCAGCTTGAATTTTGGAGTGACTTTCGGAAAAAACTTTTAGAAACAAAAGTTGTTACCAGTGCCCAGACACCTCGCCCACAATATTGGTTCGACGTCGCTTTAGGCCGTTCTCATATTTTTTTGTCAAATATCGCAAATACGTGGGAAAACAAAATTGGAGTGCGAGTTTATATTGGCAATAAAATTGCGGATTGGGCTTTGCCGCAACTTGAAGAACAAAAAGAAGAAATTGAAACCGAAATTGGTTCAAAGCTTCAATGGAACCCAAATCCTGAAAACCGAGATAAAACCATTGCAGTCACTAAAGATGTTGATCTTCAGAACCGAGAAGAATGGGCTATGTCAATTGAATGGTTAGTTGATATGGTGAGAAGATTCAGGAAAGCTTTTGTACCAAGAGTCAAGAACCTAAAACAAATATAATAACCATTTTATATTCAAAGTGACACCCCAACAAGGGCATTGAGATGGTTTGAAAAAAGCTGGCGCTTTTTTCAACCTTTCATGCCCAGCGTTCGATTTCCAAATATATTAACAAGCTTTCAGCGAACCATTGGGTGGAGAGAGCGGGAATAACTTTTGTATTTAAAGTACATATCACCAGGAGATCTTGTCCAGTGAAAAGAGAATTGGAAGGGATTTTAGACGAAATAGTTGCCGGTATTAATCTACATGAGACTATCGTATTTTGCGGAGCAGGTATTTCAAGAAATTCCGGGATTCCTGTTGTATGGCCACTCCTTGAATACCTTTTAAATAAAATAGAAATTGAAAAACAGGATAGCAGCAAAATCCTTGGATCAAACCTTCCATTTGAAAAACTCATGGAAATTGTAGTGGAAAACTGTAATGCTGAGAGACTATTTGATATCTATGATGCCGATAAACCACAAATAGATTTTGTTGAACCAAATACAAACCATATTTTCCTGGCCAAATTGGCAAAGCTGAAGAAATTACAGTGCATTATAACGACCAACTTTGACCAGTTGCTCGAAAAAGCATTACAGAATGAAGGGCTTGCCGAAGGTATAGATTTTGTAGTGGTATCTCGCGAGGAAAATTTTA
The DNA here is from genome assembly GCA_018817425.1 of Pseudomonadota bacterium. NCBI lineage: Bacteria > Pseudomonadati > Pseudomonadota > Pseudomonadota bacterium. The sequence continues at coordinate 4,971 of JAHITX010000135.1, read as the reverse complement.
ATAGGGCACACAAGCACGCCAATAAAATTACGCTTATAAAGATTCATGGTTGTATTCGTGATCGAACGAATATGGTGATCACGCTAAAGAAAGTTGCGCAGAAGGATTTATCTGCAGAGAGAGAGAAGGTCATAAAGATGGCCTTTTCGGAGCAGGATGCTCAAGACGCATTTGGGCTGATAAAACGTCTCATTGCACATCTGGCTTCCTCAAAAACCAGTCATAAGAATGTTTTAATACTTGGATACAGTTCATCGGATGTGTTTGATCTCAGTCCGCAAATAGAAAGAATCAAGGATCGATTTAAACACGTTTACTATATAGAACATATTAATCAAGATGAAAAACCGCGGATTGAGACTTTATCAGAAAAGAGTGATAAAAATCCCTTTACAAAATTCACCACTGGTAAACGGATCTATATCAACACTGATTCGTTTATAGAGCACATGTGGGAAAAAACCATAACGAATGCAAAATATCAACTAATCAAAAAAAATATTCCGTGGGAACTGAATGTTGATGATTGGTTTAAATCGAATCCATTTTTCACAAAGTATCTACTGATTTTTCGTATCTTATACGAAATTTCTGAATTAAAACGATCAGCCGTATATGCCGAAAAGGCTTTGGCTCTAGCGAAAAAAAACAACGATACACCTAATCAAGTTATATGGTTGGCAAATTTGGGAAATGTATACATCGGTTTAGCAGAATACCATATAGCATTGGAACTCCAGGAACAAGCATTACAACTAGCTGAAGAACTTGGTGACAAGAAAAATGCAGGATTATTCCTATCGAATATTGCCATTATTTACAATAGACTAGGGGATAATAAAACATCGAAAGATTATTCCCGGAAAGCAGATGAATCATCAAAAGAGCATTTTTCAGTCATTAATAAAAAGAGAGAATCTGCCAATAATGGTGCCATTTATTACCGGTTGGGAGAGTACGATAAAGCTATAAATTATTTCCAGGAAGATATTGATCAAGCCGTGAATAAAGGTGATAAAAAGCGTGAGGGTATGGGGCTTGGCAACCTGGGATCTGTTTACTGGCGATTGGAAAATAATATTGAAGCAACGCGGTGTTTTACTGAAGCATTGGCCATAGCGGTTAGTATAGGTGATAAAAGTAGCGAATGCAAATGGATCGGTAATCTTGGAAATATGTACGTTAACAAAGGCCAGTACGAGAAGGGTATTGAAAATTTCAAAAAAGCTTTATCAATCGCAGAAAAAATAGGAGATAACTACACAAAACTTTTGTGGTTAGGCAATCTGGGAGATGCATACAATGCATTAAAAGATACTGGTAATGCAAAGTATTATTGCGAACAGGCACTCGAATTAAGCAGGCAATTAGGTGATAAAGATTGTGAATTAAATAACTTGGCGGGACTCGGGAATGTTAATTTAGATCTGAAGGAATATACCAGGGCAATAGAGTATTACGAGAAAGCAATTACAGTAGCGGTTGAGATAAACAGCAACCATCTCCATGGAAGGTTACTGGCGTGTATTGGAAATGTATATACTGAGATAGATGATGCAGTTTTTTTTAACAGTGAAGATAATCTGGATCTTGACAATGATTATTCGGAATACCATCAAAAAGCAACTGAATACTATACCAAAGCTCTTGATATTCTTGTTCCCATATTAGGTAAAAACCATCCTGAGGTGATTGACATTATGAGTTATAGCTGAAAGGTCAGGCTTACATAATTGCATCATCTGAAGTAGCAAATCGGTTTAACCTTGACCTTGCAACAATAAGTAGAGGGGTTGTTGAAGTCTTAAAAAAATGAAAATGAACATGATCGGTACCTGAAATAACACATCAAACAATGCAATTAAGCAAGCCCTTCTGTAAAGGAAATTAACAGAAAACAGCAAGCCGGCCTTATTGAGTCAAAAAAGCTTAGTATTGAATATACTTAAACCATCGTTGAAATAAAGAAATGATTTAATCGAACAAACGGTTGAAGAAGGATTGGTAAATCCGCTGCGCTCCTTTGCCAACCTCTTAACCGAAGCTTTAAAGGAAAATAATAAATGAAAAGCAAAGATATAAAATTTCTAATTATAGTAATAGTAATAATCTCCTCTGTTCTTCTATCCATCTCCTGTACAAAAGAAAAACCTAAAAAAACAAAATATGTAGACTTATCTATTTCTATATCAAATGATGCCCTTGGTGATCCCAAACTGCCAGAAATCACCTACATAAATCACAAACAAGGCGCTGAAACAATGAAAAAATATTTCAAAGGCCTTGAACCTGAAAAACACTTACCGGATGGAAACGGTTGGGCAGTAGAATGGGTTAAGCTTAACACTCATCACGGAACACACCTTGATGCACCTTATCACTACTCCCCTTTTATGAATCGCGCAACAAAACAAGAAAAAGCCTGGACCATAGACCAAATACCTCTTGAATGGTGTTTTGGCAATCTTGTTGTTTTAGACTTTTCTAAAAAACCAGACGGTTATTTATTAACGAAAAATGACATCAAGAAAAAACTAAAACAAATGACATATATGCTAAAAAAGGGTGATATTGTAACTATACATACTTCTGCTGCTGAACATTGGGGTAAAGCAGATTATTTCAACAAAGGCTGTGGTGTAAGCAAAGAAGCTACTTTATACATTCTATCTCATGGAATAAATGTAGTTGGTACCGATGCCTGGTCTTGGGATGCGCCATTTAAATACACAAATGGAAAATGGAAAAAATCCATAGAAGAAGGAAAACCAAATGGGAAAATGATATGGGAAGGTCACTTTGCGGGGATTGAAAAAGCATATTGCCATATGGAAAAATTAACTAACCTCGACAAAGTTCCTTCTTTGGGTGCAAAAATATATTGTTTTCCAATAAAAATAGAAGGCGCTAGCGGAGGTTGGATACGCGCTATAGCAGAAATTGAAGAATAATAACCCTTCTATCAACTCAAGCCAAGGGATCTTACCTCGCGCCTCTGGCGCTCAGCAAGGCCCCTGCTTTCGGGTGTTATATGCTTGCAAACCAGGAAACCGTAGGTATTAAAAAATGGAAAAATATCCGCAGTTAAGAACTGCAATATATTTTATTTTAATTATCATTACTGTTATTGGCCTATCAATACTCTCCAACCAAATCTGGGGAAAAAAATCTGAGCAGCCGCAAACGCCTGCAAAAATAATAATTAATAATGAAATGACTCTTCTGCAGTTTGGCCAAGCCAACGGATTGCCAGAAAGAATCTTGAAGGAGTTATTTGACCTTAAAGCAAAATCTGATCTGGGAAAAAAGTTGGATGAATATGGAACTCACGATCAAATAACATCTCTTGTTATCAAAAAACTGGCATTGGCATCTGAACATGCCGGCAAGAACTGGATTAAAATTCCGGTTAAATTTCTTTTTTGGATTATCTTTCTATCAACAGTTTTCATTTTCTCCAAAAAGAGAAAAATGACTCCTGGCATCAGGAATGGGTTGCTTTTAACGTCTTTTATGATCTTTGGGGTGGTGATGGGATCGGACCCCGGCCCAATGGGTACTGTGAAGGATGCAATTCACCTTTACGGTACCGCACATGTCATCTTTCCCCCTCGAATGATTGCCCTAACTATTTTTTTGGCAATGGTCTTTTTTGCCAATAAGTACATTTGCGCATGGGGTTGTCAGGTCGGCACTCTCCAGGACCTGATTTTTCGAATCAATCAGACCAGCAAACTGAAGGCTGTAATTGGCAAACAGATCAAACCGTCTTTTGTTTTAACCAATACTTTTCGATTCGTTTTTTTTGGCGTGTTTACATTGATCGCTATTTTATGGGGAACCGATATCATCGACCCAATTGACCCTTTCAAGATATATAAGCCAATGCATCTGGGTCTCATTGGCGGCCTTTTCGTCGGCCTGCTCCTGTTCGCCAGCCTATTTATCTATCGGCCATGGTGCCATTTTTTCTGTCCCTTTGGTTTAGTCGGGTGGCTTGTGGAAAAAGTGAGTCTTGTCAAGATAAGCGTAGACTACAAAACTTGTATTGCTTGTGAGAAATGCGCTACTGCTTGTCCATCTACGGTAATGGGTGCTATCTTGAAAGGCGACAAAAAAACAATACCGGATTGCTTTTCTTGTTATACATGCAGAGATGTATGCCCGACCAACTCAATAATTTTCTCCTCCAGAAAAAGAACAGTACCTCCTTCAGATCATTTTGATAAAATAAAAAAGGACGAAAAATATAAGCGGTAGATATCGAAATTGTGGACTACCATTGAAAATATAAAGAGGTCATACAAATGAATCAAATATATTACACTCCTGTACATCCCGGTGAAGTATTGATCACGTTGCCGAATGAGGAGGAATATAATTTTGTTCTTTCATCTATACTTTCAGCGATTCGGTTGGTACGTGATTTCGTGTGTTTTAAATTGAGGAAATTTTATATATTATGTTGGATGTTATTTTCACTTTAAAAAAGCGACTAAATATTTCAATGCAAAAAATATTATTTAATACTCTGATCTGTATTTCAGTTAGCTGTCTTATTTCATGCAGTAATGATACTAATAATTTACCATTTTTTTCTTATATCAATTCCCCACGCCCTTCTAACGAAACAAGAATCTTTGATAATGCCAATCTGATTAAATACAAAAACAGCCTTGATTCTCATTTGAATACTTTATACAGGCTTGCAGACATTGACATGGTTGTGGTTACATTACCAAGCCTTCAGGGCAACGATATCTCCGATATATCTGCCAAGCTGCTTACAAACTGGAAAATCGGAGAAAATACAAACGGACTAAAGGGTATACAGCAATTCTCGGTGAATGTAATTTTTGGTCATCAGTTTTAGGAACATAGAAAAGTTTGCCAAAACATTGTGATAGAGACAGGAAAATTATTAACAAAAGTCATGAAATTTAACAATACAAATAAGGAGTGGATAAATTT
>JAHITX010000134.1 GCA_018817425.1 Pseudomonadota bacterium | reverse complement strand
AAATTTATCCACTCCTTATTTGTATTGTTAAATTTCATGACTTTTGTTAATAATTTTCCTGTCTCTATCACAATGTTTTGGCAAACTTTTCTATGTTCCTAAAACTGATGACCAAAAATTACATTCACCGAGAATTGCTGTTCAACAAACTTGGGTGTTGCCTTAATATACTAGCCACGGTATCCTGGGCTTATGATTTGTGGAATTCGAGACAATTCCCGTTGAACTCACAACCCCTTCCACGGATTGAATTTTAATATCATCAGTCTGAAGGTAGGTCTTGAATACTTACGTCTACTTGGTGGATGATTCGATGCGGCTGTCCATTTTTGATGCGTGTACAGGCACGCTGAGCGCCAGCAGAGCCACCAATGCCAACATCATTACTGATAATCCACATATTGATTTCAATCGCACTGTCTCCTAATACTGCGGTTAATGTTGTCTTTTACTACTACTTCCCCAAAGCCTTCTTTACCTGACCGGCCTTTTCCTGAACTTTACCGGCTATATTTTCACCGACGCCTTCAGCTTCTATCTTTGGGTTATCGCTTAATTTCCCGGCGATCTCCTTGAGCTTACCTTTCACTTGGTGCATTTTGCCTTCTGCGTTGTCTTTTGTGCTTGGTTTCATTGTATTTATCCTATTTAATTTATAGGAATCTCAGTATTTTTCTGAATCATTTCTGGTAAGAACCAATCCATGTGCCTCTAAGCTATCTCAAATCCGCTCAGTAGCAAAAGAATGAATTAGTACCAGGAGGAGATCAATTCGATTCCTCCGCTGGGATAAGCTTACCAAGGCTTACTGTGGGGCAAGGTTGGCAGGGCTCCGATGAGTACGATGACTATTATCATGATCAGTATGGTTCCCGTGACTTACCTCCTCTACTGTTATTTGACTCTCATGTTTGTTAGCTAACAAAGGGCGCCCGTAACGAGCAATAAATGCGATTGCCATAATATCTTTCTTTTTTGTCATCTTTGTCATTATCCCGCGTATACTGCTGACAATTTCTGCCAATTCAACACTATCAATATATTCCAGCCTGGATTTGTCCCTGATATGTCCATATTTTTTCTGTAAAAGCCCAAAAAGTTTCTCGCCTTTTCCATCGATTTCGCTAAGATCATTATCAGTAAATTTGCCCCACTTTTCTTTAGCTATCCCCTTGACCTCCTGCCATTTGCCTTTTAGAATATCTTCATTCATATTCATCCTCCTTTCGGCTGAATTAGTTTTGTCCAAAATATTGGCACTAATTCTTTATAATTCAATTAAATTATAATAGGTTACGATATGGTTGTCTTTCTCCCTGCTTTGTCCCTTATTTATGCCCTCTTCCCGGTCGTGATCAGTCGAAATTCAAAGAGATATCACCAGCCAACCCTCACGTCAGGGCTTGCTTTCTTTTGTGTTCGCGAGATGTATTCCCCCAATTGTGTGGTGGTGTCTCTGGAAATATCGGTAAACTCCAGACCCGCTTCGTAAGACTCATCTGTATAAAGCCTTCGGATCCATTTAACTTTACCCAGAGCGGTTATCAATGGGAGAGGGCCTTTTAATGTCAGTTGTATTTTGAGCAGGGAATCGACAGGCAAAAAGGTGTTGGCCTGAATCCTGGCGCCGGAGGTGGAAATATCTGTGCTGATGTGGTGGATAAACCTTTTGTTTGGAGACTTTTTTCCCTTATATACAACAGTGAGGATTATTTCATTTTTCTGAACCAATCGTTTTGTCCATCTTTTTTCATTCATAATAGATTTCTCCTTGTGGTTTAGCCCCTTATTCAACCTTCAAGTTAATTTTAAATCTTATATGATCGTTAATATAACTTAACGGGGGAGACGCACCCCAACACGAGTCAAGAATGAGCTGCCCCGGTCTGTCTGTTAATGAATTAACAAAACTAGCTTTGGGGTGAGATGACCAGGATCATAATTATAGCATTTGTCAGAATAACGTTCCGGTTACATCACTTTCTAAACGCAAGGGTATGGTGGGTGTATAACCTTTCAAACGGAACAGATTTATGACAAACGCTATATGTTAAAGCAAATAGCCTGCCAATACCCGAAGGAGAATTATAAACTTGGACTTGTCCTTTAATAATAGATAATTAGATTAACAGGAGCGAACAGCGAAAAAGTATAAAGCGATTCATTTAGTCTCAAGATTTGGTGGAACATCAACATGTTGATAGAAACTGTGAAGGGAGGCTGACAGTTAATCTGCCTCTTTTATCTCCGGCTATTGCATCACCACACCAGCCAGCAGTGATCATAGAGTTTTTTTGAACTCTTTTATTCCAAAGGCCTCGTGACCTTCGTAGTCCAGATTGTGGTGTATCACGTAATCGCAGACGGAAATACAAGAACATACCGGGGCATGATATGCCGTTTTCTCACTATTTCCCCAAAACCTTTTTGGCCTAACTGGTCTTTTCCTGAACTTTGCCTTCCGTCTGGTCCCTCGTGCTGGATTTCATGTAAATCTCCATCCCTGCCGGCTCGAAAACTGTGTAGAACATCCTTTTATAGGGCTCCTTGAGAAGGTTCATCGCTCCCTCAAGCACCTTATAATGCTCCGAGTTCAGGTGGGCCATAAGGTTCTTTCGGGTATCCCATTCTTCGAGAAGAAAAAGTCGATTTTCATCCTCGGTACTCTGGTAGAAGTCACAGCGCCGGCATCCTTTCTCCATCCTTATATAACCGGACAGTGAAGCAATAGTCTGTGACAACTCCATTCGCTTCTCTGAATGGACTTTCATTCGTGTGGTTACAAGTATCATAACAAATTAAAAGCAAATAGTCTGCCAATATCCAAAAGATAATCATAAAATTGGGTTTACCAATTAATATCAAAATATTAGATTAACTAAAGATAACAGAAGGCAAAAATCAAATAATTAATTTAGCCTCGACATTTGGTTGAACCTCAATATGTTAATAGGTGTGAAGAAAAAAGTCAGAGAGCTTATTGACCTGACTATTTTGACTTCGCCCGGACTATTCCGAGATTATGCATCCTCGCTCTTAAGGTACTTGAATGAAGAGTCAGGATTGCTGCGGCCCTGTTCTTTTTTGTCTATGCGCCATCAGGTTTCGGAAAGGGTTTTATGAAGCTATAACCATTGAAGGACAAAAGGAGTCTCCCGGCGGGATAGAGAATAATGGACTCGAAAAAAACCCAGCTCCAGGTTGAGGAGGGGAAAACTTTGTCCCGGAGCTGGGTAGGGGAGAGAATTGACAGTATTAACACCAAAATGGATTGCCTTCTTGTGGCTCCATTATGTTTCCATGTTTGCCGATAATCTGTAGTCCATTCAGAGAATCATCAGTCATAAGCTCTTTTTGAAGCATACCCACTACAAAAGGATTTATTAGATTAAGACCGCTTGAGTTAATTATGATGTTTTTAACCTTGTTGCTATATTTTTTTAAAACATTAATCAGTTCCATTGCTGAAAATCCGTCAAATTCACCAATCAGATCAAGATATAAATTAATTTCACTTTGGTGCGCAGTTATTCTGAAATTTGATGCCATTATTTTAAACCTCCATTGGTGATTTTATGCTACATCCTCGCTGGGTGTAAAACGGTGTAGAATATCCATATCGTATGGCTCTATAAGAAGGCTCATCGCCCCTCTCAGTACCTTAAAATGCTCCGATTTCATGTAGTCAGTAAGGTTCTTCCGGATATCCCATTCTTCAACAAGAAAGAGTTGGTTCTCATCCTCGACACTTTGGTATAAGTCGCAACGCCGGCAACCCATCTCCATCTTTATCGAAGAGGAGAGAGAAGCAATCGCCTGCGACAATTCCATTCGTTTCTCTGGAAGTACCTTCATATGTATGATTGTGATAATCATCTCATTAGCCATTGCAAATATTTTGCCAATAGCCGAAAAGTAATCGAAAGATTGAATATATCAATTGATAACAGATGATTAAAATAACAAGTATGAAAGGCGGAAAACTTTAAATTGATCTATTTAGCCTCAACAATTGGTGAAACATCAATATATTGATAGATAAGCTGAGAGGGGACAGACAGTTTATGATTCCGGCTCTTTTAAACCAGGCCGGACAATCCCAAGCTTATGCATTCTCGCTCTTAAGGTGCTTGGGTGAAGGCCCAGGATCTCTGCAGCCCCGTTCTTTCCATTTATGCGCCACCGGGTTTCGGAAAGGATTTTAAGAATTTGGTTTCTGTCAGTTTCTTCCAATGATCTCACTCCGGATAAAAGTGGGGGTGGTAAATTTTGCAGTCTATCTGCAAGATAAAAAACCGGTTCAGGACTCAATACTACTGACCGTTCAATAATGCTTTCAAGTTCCCGGATATTCCCGGGCCATGAATAGTCCTGAATCGCCTTCATCGTATTGTCCTGGATCGAGGTAATCTTTTTGCCCAGTTTCCTGGAATATCGCTCTATGAAAGCCTTTACCATCAGCGGGATGTCGTCTTTTCTTTGTCTAAGAGGTGGAACAGATATTGGGAAAACGTTGAGCCTGTAGTAAAGGTCCTGCCGAAAAAGGCCCTTGCTGACCTCTTTTTCAAGGTCTCGATTGGTCGTTGCTACGATCCGCACATCAACTTTGATGGTTTTAGACGAGCCCAGGCGCTCAAACTCGTTATGCTGAATCACCCGAAGCAGCTTTGCCTGCAATTCCAGTGGTAGCTCTCCGATCTCGTCTAAGCAAAGGGTGGAACCGTTGGCGATCTCGAATCGGCCTATCTGCCTGGTGTCGGCTCCGGTAAATGCTCCCTTCTCACGACCGAACAATTCACTTTCTATTAAATTAGCAGGCAGCGCAGCGCAGTTAACAGTAATTAATGGCCTTTCCTTACGTGGACTCATCTCATGGATGGCGGCAGCGATCAATTCTTTCCCCGTACCGGTTTCTCCGAGAATAAGGACTGTTGTGTTCAAAGGTGCAACCTGCTCCGCTCTATAGAGAACATATTTTAAACCGTCACTTTGACCGATAATATGCTCAAATCGATGTTTCATTTTGCTTTCTTGGCGGAAGTAAATATTCTCGGCTTCAAGCTGGTCTTTCATTGCTTTAATTTCAGAAAGAGCTGATTTAAGCTCTGCAGTTCGTTCATCTACCGTGTGTTCGAGTTCATCATGGGCTTTTTGTAGAGCATCCTTCATTTTATTGCGTTCGTTTATGTCTATGCAGATGCCAACCCATTCCAGAATACTTCCATCTTGCTTAATTACGGGAACACCACGAACCAAAAAAAGCCGATAAACACCGTCATATCTGCGTATACGATATTCGACTTCATACGTACTTTTTGTTGTAACTGCTTTCTTCCATGATTCTATGGTGTGTTTGATATCGTCCGGATGAAGAGCATTCGCCCATCCCGCCCTTTTCGTTTCTTCTTCACTTTGACCGGTAAATTTTCTCCATGTAGGCAGATCCTCCACAACATCCCCGTCAGGATTTGTATTCCACGCCAATTCTCCCGTAACTTCAATATATGATCTATAGCGTGCCTCGCTTGTACGTAGTTTTTCCTGTACTTTTTTAAGCTTGGTGATATCTATGATTGCTGTATAAATATAATTTGACTTGTCAATATTTTCTTTCGCGATGCTTTGGAGTTGTGCATAGAATACAGTATCATTTTTTCTCTTAAGACTGATTTCGCAGGTCTGGTTGCTCTGGTTTTGAAATACTTTTTCACAGTATTTCGAAAAAACCACAATGCCTTTTGTATCGGCAATAAAACTTACAAAGGGTTTATTGATCAGCTGTTGTCTTTCTATTCCCAGCATTTGTGTTCCGGTAAGATTTATCTTCTTTATCAATCTTTGCGTATTAAGGGTGAAATAGCCAACTGGTGCAAAGTCATATAGTTCGGTATATATATTCTTAGATAATTCAAGCTCCTCCTGGGCACGGCGCAGTTCTGTATTCTGCATTTCCAACTCGATCTGGTGGACCTCAAGTTCATGGATGAGCCTCTGTGATTCTTCATTGGCCATTGAAAGTTGCATATGCGCCTTTTTAGCATGTAACTGCTCCTCTGCCTGGTGGCGCAATTCAACCGATTTTGGCTGTTTCTTTTTATTGGAGATATCCATTGTTAACCATGGGCCTCGAGCAGACTTTTAAGTCTTGCATTTTCTTGTGCAGATCCGCTTTGAGAATCTTTGCAGGTGTTATGTTAGAAAAGATGATCGTAACCCCACCGGGTTTGTTGCCGGCTTTGTTTGCTTTTTCGTGATGTAAAATATATCAGGATTTCATTAATTTGCCAAAGGTATTTTTGCAAATTTTAATAAACCTGGCTGGAGAGTAGGACTGCTGATGAAATTAACGAGCCACTTTCAAAACGCCCATTTTTGGCCGATCTCTGCGTTGGGCTCAAATTTCAAACCTCGAAATACTCTATGTATTCCTGTGGTTGATATTTTCTCACGCATTAAGCTTGACCAAACTGAAACATTTTAAAAGTGGCTCTATTGGAATAATTTTAAATGTTATAAATGCCTTTCAGATATCAGACTATTCCTTCTAATACCAGAAGGAATAGTCTTCTTGAGGTTCCATCATATTCCCATGCTTGCCAATAAATCTAAGTCCATGTAAAGAATTATTGGTCATACATTCTTTTTGTAGTACACCCAATCCAAAAGGATGTATCAGATAAAGACCACTTGTGTTGATGACAATGTTTTTGGTTTTTTTACTGTGGGCTTTTAAAATATTAATCAGTTCAGTTGCTGAAGATCCGTCAAATTCTCCTATCAGCTCAAGATATAGGTTAACTTTACTCTGGTGAGTAGTTATTCTGAAATTAGTTGCCATAATATAAATCTCAACATGGATTAAGATCGGTTATATGAAAGAGAGAATGATTCAAGTTCCGAATAATTGTTTGAGCATGATATTATACCGACCAAATCTGTTTGCAATTGGCTCAATATCTTACAATCATTAGCGCAAGACGGTAAATTCTTTTTTAACTTGCAATCTCTGCAAGGGCTTTTTTTAAGATGTCCGGTATAGCAATCAAGTTTTTTTCCGTAAGAAATTTCCATTTTACCCTCCTCTAATTTCAGCAATTAATTACTTGATATCTTATGCTAAGTCTATATTGGAACGTAGTTGCGCAATCTGGATTCCCAACCCGATACATTGTTTTCCAGCCATACAGGTATCAGCATCTTCAGACTCCAAATGAGTTTTCAGTTCATGCTCCCCTTTTTTCAGATCAACAATCCAGGCTTTTTTTGCTTTATCATAATCAACTTGTACATCTATTCCACATGCGCCGATATCCGGATATATTGATTTGATTTTTTCGCATAACTCCTTTTTGTTAAACATGGCCAGCCCCCTTTCGATATTAATTTATAAATTAAGGTAATTAAAAGTTGCTATATCAATTCCGGGTCAATTTATGCTTAGTAAAAAAAAGCATCATTTCAAATAAGGGCAAATATTCTACATATTGGTGGATACAACTTGCTTTTGTGTTCAGAAAGTTATTAATAAGTAATGCAATTATCTTGCCATTAATAGGAACAAAAACTAATATATTAATATGATACTATAAATCCAATTTGTTAGTTAATTATTAAGATTAAGTTAGATTAGTGATAGAATTGAAAGCGTATAGCAAAGCAGCGTAGTTAGTGTCAGCATTTGGTTAGGTATCAAAATGGTGACATCATTTGGTAAAGATTTGATTGTTGACGGAAGTGTGCCTGATGCAAAATAATATTCAGATTCAAGTTGTTATTGTTTGGTTATGATTGCGTATGCCAAGCATGAAGTGTCCGGGCGCGTTGCGCCCGGACAAAAATATTACTGCCTATTTCTATTTTGCGTTATTACATGCCTGCTTGATCGATCTTTTCACAAGTACTCTTGTTAATTTGCGCTTATACCATGGCGATATATTAAAGTGAGGCATGGGACGAATCTTCTCATAGGCTGCATCGGCAGCTTTTTCTATCAGATCATCAGTAATACTGTTTCCTATAAGAATTTTTTCAGCGTCCTCAAGTCTTAAGGGGCCTGATCCTACAGCAGTTACTGCTATTCTTGCATTCTTGCATTTTCCACCTGAAACAGTGATGCATGCAGCCGCTCCTGAAACAGGATAATCTATAGCTTCTCTTTGCGCCATTTTCAGATAGCAACTTCCAGTGCCTTTTGGCGGTGCAGGTATTTGGATATCTTTTACAAAGTCTGTTGGCTTGAGAATGTTTACTTTTACACTTTTTTGGGTATAAAATTCCTCAATATCTATTACCTTCTCTTTGCCGGTGCTTCCGACTATTGTAACTTTTGCATCCAAAGCAATTAAGGCCGGGGGTGTATCTGCCTGAAAAAGGGCAAGGCATTCCTTGGAGCCTTTTGCAACAAAGCACCTGTCTCCGCCAAGCTTGAAGCATAAATGAGGCCGGCCTTTACGCCATTCATGAGACTGGTTGTAATACATACACATTGATTCAATGCTTATATTGCCGCCGATTGTACCCATGTTTCTTATCTGGGTACTTGCCACTCTTCCGGCTGCCTGGGCAAGAGCAGTAAACTTCTCTATTACTGGTTTTGATTTTGAAACAGCATCAAGTGTAGCAAGTGAGCCTAATGTAAGCCCTTTTTTCTCACCAAACTCTATCTTTTTCAGATCCTCAATCTTTGTTACATTGATAACAAATTTGGGGGTTACGATTCTTTGTTTCATCTTCGGCAGGATGTCCGTTCCACCGGCAATCAGAATCGCATCTTCTTTATTCTTTTTAAGAAAAGAGGTAATCTCTTTTATATTTTTTGGTTCAAGGTATTCAAATTTAGGTAGCCTCATTATTCTTTCCCTCCTTTCTTTTCCAAAGCCCTTAAAATCTTTTCCGGGGTTATGGGAAGGTCTTTCATTTTTATTCCAACAGCATCATAAATTGCGTTGGCAATGGATGGAATTGTTGCGACATTTGTTCCTTCGCTTGCTTCCTTGGCTCCGAAAGGTCCTTCCGAGTCAATAGATTCCACAATTATCGGTTTAATATATGGCATGTCTTCCGGTGCAGGCATTTTATAATCCAGGAATGAATTTGTCATGGACCAGCCTTTTTCCATTCTGTAATCTTCCATCATCCCCTGCCCAAAAGTCATTTGAATGGAACCTTCAATCTGTCCTTCAACAGCCATTGGGTTTATTGCAAAACCACAGTCATGAGCCGCCGCTATCTTTTTCACCTTAACCACACCGGTTTCTTTATCTACTTCCACTTCTGTTGCATGTGTTCCGAAGCTGAATGTCGGAGATATATTAACCTCTCCCAAATCAAGTCTCATTTCCCCGCCTACATCAGCCGGAGGATTGTAGTCGCCGGTGCTGGTCAGATGCTCCTTCTTTTGCTTATAATAAGCTATGACCGTATCAGCGATAGAAATACCCTTTTCCGGGCTGCCTTTAACGTAGATCCTTTCGTTTTTAGCTTCAAGGTCATTTTTATTAGCCTCAAGTACATTTGCTGCTGCTTCAAAAAGTTTCATTTTCATTCTGTACGCAGCCGTTTTGGCGGCGCTTCCGCCAAACACTGTTACCCTGCTTGAATAACTTCCAAGATCCATTGGAGTTGTAGTAGTATCTGCAGCTACAACGGTCATTTTGTCCAGGCCCACTCCAAGTTCTTCTGCTGCAATCTGTGCAAGCGTGGTATCAGAACCCTGGCCGATATCGGATGTTCCGGTAAAGAGGGTGAACTTCCCATCGCTATCAGCAGCTAAATTGACACATGAAAAGGAAGGAGGATTGTCATAGAAAAATGAAAATGCCGCTCCTGAGGCAAAGAACATGGATGCCAGACCCACGCCTTTTCCATCGGGAAGTTTTTTCCATTTATTTTTCCAGTCAATCTCAGCTACAGCTTTATCTAAAGCTTCAACATGACCGCAGCTTCTTATTTTAAATTTGCTTATGGTTGTTTGTCCTGCCTTAACAGCGTTTATCTTCCTGATTTCAATAGGATCCATATCGAGCTTTTCAGCTATTGAATCCATCATAGTTTCAATTACAAAGCGTGGCTGAATTGCTCCATGTCCTCTGACGCCACCGGAAAAGGGTTTATTGGTATAAACTCTGATCCCCTCATACTTGAAATTTCCCATAGTATAAGGCCCGTTCTGAAGGCAGCCCATGATAAACATGCTTATTGCGGAATGGCTGTTATACGCCCCTCCGTCTGCAAAAAATTTGGAATCTACAGCCATGATCGTACCGTCTTTTTTAACACCTATCTTATGATTTACAGATACTCCGTGTCGATGTGCTGTGGAGGTAAATTCTTCTTCTCTGGTATAGATAATCTTTACCGGTTTACCTGTTTTTCTTGAGAGTACGGCTGAAGCTGTAAAAAGGGTATGTGTCTCTGTTTTTGCACCAAAGCCGCCGCCTACAGGGGGCTTTATAACCCGTACTTTGCTCTCGGGTATCCCAAGAGTTTCTGCTATGTTCGTACGGTCATAAAATGGAGTCTGGGTACTAAGCCATAAAGTCACATCTCCTGATGGAGAAAAGTTGGCTACTGCCGCATGGGGCTCAATATATGAGGCAAGAATGAACTGGGTTGTATAATTGTCTTCTAAAATCAAATCGGAACCGGCAAACCCTTTTTCCACATCGCCTAAATGAAAGGAGATTACAACAGAGACATTGCTTTCAGCATGATCATGTATTCTGATAGCATCGGGTGCCATTGATTCCTGGATGCTAAAATATGCAGGAAGTTCTTCATAGTCAACTTTGATTAAATCAAGAGCTTCCATTGCCGTGTCCTCATCAACAGCAGCAACGGCTGCAATTTCATCACCGATAAAGCGAACTTTTTCTTTGGCAAGTGAAAACTTATCCCTCAAAAAAGGAGGAGCAGGCTCTGCCCTTATAAAGCCATGCGGGATATCGGTTATGTCTTTTCCGGTGGCTATTGCCCTGACGCCCTTAAGTTTTTCTGCTTTGGATGTGTCTATGTTAAGAATTCTGGCATGAGGCACGGTGCTTCTTAAAATCTTTCCGTACAGCATACCGGGTAAAGTAAGATCGCCGGCATATTTTGCATCTCCCGTAACTTTAGATATAGAATCCAGTCTTGGAAGGCGTTTGTTTATTACAGAATATTGTTCCATCTTGACCTCCTTAATTTATTTAGCTGTGACCGCAATTGCCTCTACGATTTTAGTATATCCGGTGCAGCGGCATAGATTACCTGAAATGCCTTTTTTGATTTCAGCTTCAGTGGGTTTTGGGTTTTCATCAAGCAGGGCCTTGGAGGACATAATCATTCCGGGAGTACAGTAACCACATTGAATCGCTCCATAATCCACAAAGTTTTGCTGCAACAAAGTAAGCTTTCCTTCCTTTGCCAGTCCTTCGATGGTGGTGATTTCTTTTCCCTGGGCATCCATAGCAAGGGTAAGGCAGCCAAGAACCGCCTTTCCATCTACGATGACAGTACATGCGCCACATGCGCCAAGATCGCAGCCTTCTTTTGATCCGGTAAGGCCAAGATTGTCTCTCAAGACTTCAAGTAAAGTCCTGTGAGGATCTATGGCAGTTTCGTAAGATTCGCCATTTACCTTTAACTCAATTACTTGTTTCATAACAGATATCCTTTCTATTTCTTAATTAAAGTTAATTGTTGATAAATTAACCGTCGACCTGGATCATGTATTTAATAAATTATATAAAATAATGCATATATCAGGCCATTGTTATGATATCTAATATATCAGCATGTTATGATATAATGCTGTATTTATCCTCAATATATTGAGAATAAATACAGCTATCTTCAATATATTGAGGATAGCTTGGCAGGAATTTAGCGTTGGGCATATAATATGTCATTTTTTAATTAACTGAATTAGAGTATAACCGGTTTTAAGCAAAAAAGCACCAAACTTGGGGAAATGTTTATTTAATTTATTTGCGAGGCGTTGTATTCTGATCGCAGGCTCAATTTCCATACCTGAAGGGATATATGAAGGACTATCTGTTGTGGCATTAGCACCGGCTATCCATCCGGTGCTAAATGCTAAGCCCACGCTCGAAAGAGGTGATGCAGCAACCACACCTTCTCCACTGGTACCACCGGCAGTAAGTCCTGCGGCATAAAGTCCCGGAATAGGATTTTGTTCTTTATCCAGAACCTGAAACTGGTGATTTACCCGCGGCCCACAGTAAACACCGGCAATGATAGCGCCGGTTTTAATCCCATAAAATGGAGCCTTTATTATGGGTTTCATGTTCTGAGGAAGACGCCCAAATTCGTCAGGTTTACCTGCCGCTGATTTTGCATTCCAGGCCTTTACCGCAGCCGTCAGCTTAAGCGCATCTAACCCCAGTTCCTTGGCAAGACCTTGCACAGTGTCCGCATATTTTATCCCACCATATTCGATTGCCTTCTTTACCGAATCAAGCCAGTTTTTCGGTGCAAAATCTTTAAACTTATCAAACCAGGGAAAATCAGGATCATCTAAAGTCATCGGGCGGTCGTCAAGCATGGGAGGCGGTAAAGTTTCCCAGACGGTTTTTGGGTAGTTGGCATCAAAAATTACATAAGCTGTAGATCTGGGCTGGGTAGCGCTTGCTTTGGGATGCATCTCATAGTCCAGACGCGCCGTGTCGGGTATATATTCTTCACAGGCAGTGTTTATTTCAAGCCATCCTCCTCCGCGAGCCAATTGCAGCCATCCCTGACGCAAATACTGAAACCATGGTCCGGGTTCAGATTTGCCTGTATAGCTTGTATCAAAAAAAGGTATTCCGCCTGCAAAAGCCGCCCAGGAGTTTATTCCTGCTATGTCAGCCCCTGCACCAAATGCCATTCGTGCAACTTCACCAGTATCTGTAGGTGGCAGAAAAGTGCCGAAAGCTTTTTTATAGGCATCGGGGCAATATTTTTTTAGCATTTCCCGGTTGTTGGTAAAGCTGGCACCTGCAAGTATTACAGCTCTGGTTGCTTTTGCATATAATATCTTACCGTTTAAACTTTCCGCCTTGACTCCGACAATCCTTTCACCCTCTTTAACAAGAGCCAATGCTTTTGTGTTTATAAAAATCTTTGCGCCCTTTTCAGTTACGTGCTTTTCCAGCCATTGCAACCATGGATACATCTGTGCGGTTAGTTCCGTACCGGAAGTAAAAGGGCCTTTTTTTAAAGCGCCTTTTACTATCATTCTGGCAACACCCTGGTCGGGAAGAAATCCCAAAGTAAAAGCATCCCATCGCTTTCCCCAGCTTTGTGTTTCAGACCAGTCATAAATCTCATGCGCACGATCTATAAGTGTAGCAAGCAGGCGAGGATCTATGGTTGCATTACTTTGTACCGCATAGGCGTGTTTAAATGCTGCTGCTCTGTTGGATTTTAATCCTTTTCGTTTTGCTGCCTTTGTAAAAAAAGTTGCGGCTGCACCTGCATGTTGGCTGTGCCCACCGGTCTCAGGCTGTTTTTCCAGAATTATTACTGTTGCGCCATTTTCCAATGCTTTAGTTGCAGCACAAAGTCCGGCTCCGCCTCCGCCTATACATACGATATCAGCTTCGTAATCCCACTTTGCAGGTACGCCAACCGGTGGTATATCCCTGGCATCCTCATGATCATCAGGTAAATTATTAATCACTTCCATAGATAAATTTTCTCCCGTTGAAAGTGGCTCTTCTGTTTATAATTTGTTGCCTATGCCATTGGAACAATATCTTCCGGAAATACGAGTTCATAACCCCATAAGTTTTCCATATATCAATACCTCTTCATGTATACTTAATGAAAAAAAGAATATCGAATACCGAACAAGGAATTTCGAATTATGAAGTATTTGGCGGATTTTAAACAACCCCCTTTATCCCCCTTTTTTAAGGGGGAATTTTACCGCCTTACTTTATCATTTGGTGCTGGTTACAAACCTCAGATATTCTGCATTTAATAAGGTTAAACCAGCTCAAATATTCCCCCTTAGAAAAGGGGGTTAGGGGGTTGTTAACTTCCTTCAGTATTCATTATTGCTTGTTCTTTATTCGATATTCGCTTTTCGACAGACAATAACTATCTGTCTTTAAGCATGCTCGTCTCGCCTGACTTTAGCATTTTAACTTTTTTAATGGCTTCAATAGCGCTGATGGCTGCAGCATCGGCTCCGTATTCTTCGGCCTGCTCATCCGTAAATGCCCAGCCGCCAACAATGTAAATCAAATTATCCCGAACACCTTCATCAACAAGTGCTTTATTTACATTTCCGCAATAAGCCTTGACAGGAGATAAAATAGCAGAAGCGCCTACTACAGTTGCATTATGTTTTTTTGCGGCTTCTGCAAATTCCTTTGCAGATTTATTCTCACCGATATCAACTACATTATATCCATTAGCAGTAAATACGGCTCCCACTATGCGCTTTCCGATAAAATGCACATCTCCTTCAACCGTTCCTATTATCATCGTTTCACCCATGGGCTTTCCGCCGGCCTCAATAAGAGGACGCAGCTTGTCGGTAGCATCATTTAACATGTCACCGGCAATTATAAGGTCGCTCATGAACCGCTTGCCTGTATCAAATCCCTCGCCTATAATGTTTAAACCTGGATTCATACCTTCTATGATCATATCAAGAGGGCTAATCTCCATTTTAAGCCCCTCGTCAATCAACTCAAACAATAAGTCGTCATCAAGATCAATAACTGCTTCTTTCATCTTTACCAACATTTCTGCTTTATTTGACATAATGTTCACCTTTCTTTTTGATGATTTTTATATCTTAGCATATTTCATAGCTGCCGCTATACTGGCATCTAAATGCTCAGGGGTTGTATAATAATCAATAGCACCCAAACCTATCGTACATCTGTTGTTATGTATTTTTTTGGCGGCATCACATCTTCCTTTTATTTCTTCTTCTATTTTGGACATAGGCCCGCTGACCAGGAGTTTGTCTGATGGAGCATAGCATCCATACAAGTTATTTTTTTGCAGAAAATCATTTGCAATATTGTAATCGGTAATATCTCCTGTGCACATAACCCCATCAAAGCTGTCTTCTCCCAAAGCTCCTGCTTTAAGTAATTCATCCAGCCAATCGATTGCCCCATTGAAAGCCCAGGCATGTACGATAGGCTTTTTTACCGCAGCTTTTACTGCCTTGCCGATTCTTGCGTACTCACCGGCAATCCACTCTGTACCCTTTATGGGATACATTCCGACAACCGAACACATATAGCTGTAATCTACCTTTCCTAAATTGGTGACAGCCGTACCCAGTTTTATCAGCCAGTCGGAGGCCAGGTTTGCTGCTTTCTTGCAGAATTCCGGATTCTTGCGAAGATACTTTAAATATTGATTGTAACCCATCATATGACAGCAGGCATAACCGTCCGGTCCTTCACAAAATGATCCTTCAATCGGCATTTTGTTGCTTAAGTCATATTTGTCAAATATCCTTCTAACTTCCTGGCAAAACCAGAGATATTGGGCAAACATACCATGCTTGGTCGGATCAGGCGCTTCAAGTCCCTCAAGATCTTCTATTGTCTTTATAGCCAAATCTCCTTCATGAACAGGATTGCCGTTTTCAATAAACATCGAATCGGTACCGAACAATTCTTCGCCATAAGAAATAGGTCCGAGAAACATTCTTTCCATCTTATAGCGGGCTGTGGTCGCTAAGTGGGATTTAACCAGCAACTTGGGATAATAGTAAGCATCAATGGATTTGACTGCATCGGCAAATCCGTCTAAAGTACGCATGGCATAGGAAGGATGAAAAAACGTTTCAACAAGCAGACGATCTCTCTCCTTGCCTTCCATCGTCGCCTTGAAGCGTTCCATCGGTGTCATTTCTTCTTCCGAGATGTTTTTATGAATCTTTTCGCAATAACGCTCAATCTCTCTTTCCTCTTCAGGGCTCCAACCTATACTGGCATTCAACTCATCCAGTGTTTTTCCGTAATAGGGCCCCGCACCTTTCATTTTTCCTAATTTAACAGCCATTTTTTCCTCCTTAAATGATAATATGGTTTTAGGACTATATATTACTAATGCTTTCGATTCTATTAAATATATTATTAGCACATCTAACCCTTTATTCCCACGACAAAAAATGTCTGTTTGAGTCATAAATTTATTGCATAATTATTTATATCCTGTTAATTTTAATTGAAACCGTTTGTAGTTTGATAACTTTAGGTTTAAGGAAAAATTTATGCCAGCGGGACGCCCACTTGCCACCATCGATCTGAGCCCGGAGGAAAAAAAAGTTCTGGAGGAATGGGCCTGTAAAAGGACGATGCCAAAATTAGCTTTCAGAGCACGTCTGATACTTGCCTGTTCCGAAGGTAAGGAAAATATTAATATAGCAAAAGTTTTTCATATTTCTCAATCAACTGTCGGAAAATGGCGGTCAAGGTTTATTAAATTACGTTTGGATGGTCTGACAGACAAACCCCGTACAGGAGCTCCACGAAAAATCACCGATGAAGATATAAAAGAAGTGATTGCCAAAACAAATAAGTTAATCGAAGCACAAGCCCCATGCCTCAGCACACGTTTTATCGCAACAGAATGCGGTTTAACACAAAGTACTGTAAGTCGTATCTGGCGCTCCTATGCTTTGTGTCCGGCTCATTCCCAAAAGGTTAAGCACTCAAAAACCACAGGATTGCATGAACGATTTAATAACCTGGAAAATGGTAATTTCAAATTTTATAAATCGCTTGGTTCACTTATCAAAGATTATCGCCAAAGGCACGGAATAAACCAGGAAACTCTGGCGAAAACGATTGATATCAGCACCCGGGAATTGCAAAGATGGGAATCAAACCAACGCCGGGCTCATATGAACAATCTTCACGACTTATCGGAAGCAACCGGCATTCCGATGCAGGTTTGTCTGGCCCTTAATGCGGACCAGCCAATCTGGTATTCGTTAAGAGAAAGACGCTTTGCTTATTCATCAATCGAAATCTCAAATTTTAATATTGAGAATTTATTGAAGTTAAGCGAACAATCAAACCTTAGCAATATTGAAAGATATGAATACATCTCAAAGGACAAACATATCAACTTAATCCTTAAATCTCATGGTGATATCTATGGCACTGAGAGGCTGCTTTCAAAAGAGGTGCTTAAAAAAGCCAATAAAATTCTTGGTGATCTGAATTATATTGCTTTTGACTGTTGGGGCCATTATGTGGGCCATCTTGTCTGTTTGCCCATGAGCTTTAAAGTATATAATCAACTCAAAAAAGAAAAAAGGTGGAAGGATTATCTAACGGTGGATAAGATAAGTGATATAACAGACCTTCAGGAAGGAGTGTTTTTCTTTTATTCGGCGTTCATGACCAATGTCAGCATTGCATACACACAATTGATAAGAAGCGCATGGTATCTTACAAAAGTAAAACAAAAGGAAAAATATTTAGTTGTCTATAATATGGCAGCAAAGGAAGTTAAAGAATTTTTTTCTAATTTTGGAGCAACAATGGTATCTTGCTCTACAGGAAGAGTTGAACAAGCCAATGCTCAACTTGTTCCGGCCATGTTTGAAATAAAATTGGATGTTATAGCGCAACAGCTTGAAAAATCAGGTGTTTTAAAACAGATTACGAAAGAGCAAAATCGGATAACTACAGATTCACAAGAAATAGGATAAAAGAAGTAAAAGTGGCTAATTAAGTATATGAAAAAAGAGATATTAAAATGGATATCAATGAAAAAGATTTCTTCCATCAGGCTACCATAAGGATTTGCGGTAGCCTTGAGATAGATTATGCATTACTGCATTGTTTTGAGTATTTAAAAGATTATATTCCTATAGATGAAATGTGGCTGGTTTTGATGGATAAAGATATCGGGACATTAAGAGCAGTAGCAATTGCGGATTCTTCAGGTGCAAGAAAAATGGATAAGACCATACATCTTCCCTGGATTGTAAGAAAGGAACTTGAATCCCATGATTTTACTCCAAAAAAAGTTACTATTATTAACAGAATGGAGCTTAATCCTCTTGCGCTTAATTTGTTAAATGTTCTCGGCTACTCCGATTCATCCTCATTGGTTTTTTCTTTGACTACATACAGCGATAAAATAAGTATTCTGGTGATGAGAGCGGCAGGAAAAGACAGGTTTTCAGATTCACATGCCCATTTGGTTACCATGTTACATGACCCGTTTGCCATAGCCATGTCCAATGCTCTAAGATATGATGATTTACTCAAACTGAAAGAAGATGATAACAAATACCTTGTCCAGGAACTGCGTCAACTTGCCGGAGAAGAAATTATAGGTGCTGAATCCGGGTTAAAAAATGTTATGGATATGGTTCATCAGGTAGCGCCATGGGACAATCCGGTAATGCTTTTAGGGGAAACCGGAGTTGGTAAAGAAGTAATTGCAAACGCTATTCATTATACTTCACAACGTAAAGATGGAACATTTATAAAGGTCAACTGTGGTGGTATCCCGGAAGGCCTTATTGACAGCGAATTGTTCGGGCATGAAAGAGGAGCCTTTACAGGTGCTGTTGCTCAAAAAAGAGGGCGATTTGAAAGAGCCCAAGGAGGAACAATTTTTCTTGATGAGATCGGAGATTTACCATTACAGGCACAAAGCAGACTATTGCGGGTTATTCAGCAAAAGGAACTTGAGCGTGTGGGCGGGACAAAAACAATAACGATAGATACCAGAATAATTGTAGCAACGCATTGTAATCTTGAAGAAATGGTTGCAAAAAATACATTCCGTGAAGACCTTTGGTACAGGTTGAGCGTTTTTCCTATTATAATTCCTCCGCTAAGACAGAGGAAATCAGATATTGCCGCGCTGGTTGAGCACTTTGTAAAGCGCAAATCAAAAGAACTTAATTTTCGCAGTATACCACCTATTAAATCCGGGGCAATAGACCGGCTGATTGAATATCCATGGAGGGGAAATGTTCGTGAACTCGAAAATATGGTAGAAAGGGAACTAATCCAATATAGAGGAGGGCAGTTAAGTTTTGAACATTTAATGCTTTCCCATGTTGAAGAAAAACCGTTTCTTTCAAAATCAGACGGCAGAACTCTAACCTTAGATGAGGTTGATGCCCGACATATCCTCTCGGTGCTTGAAGAAACCAACGGAAGAATTAATGGGGAAGGCGGTGCCGCAAAACTTCTTAATTTACATCCAAGCACATTAAGATTCAGGATGGATAAACTTGGAATCAGTTATGGTAAAAAGAACAAACTCAGCACAAAATAAGCCGCTAATAAATTTGCAAATCAGAGACTGCAGGAGGTTTTAAGAATGGCTTCATTTAATGAAATATTGTATTTCGGCTGAATGAAATCAAAGCAGCTTTTTTTGAAAGGGATATATAAAAGGTAATAACTTTCCGAAGTTATTTTTATATCCGGGAGCAAGGGGAAATACTCTTTTTTTGGTTTAACAAAATTGCTTAATACGGTTTTAATACTTTCTATTGCTTCTGTAACCGGCAGGGTAACAGGATGCATGTCGGCATCCGGCACCTTTTTTATTATTTTATCGAATGGCTGTACAAGTGTAAACTGTGTTGCAAGACGTATAAAATGCTTTGCACGAAGTTTGAATGCAGGAATCCAGAACTTTAAAGCCAATTTTTCCCAGCTTTTTTGAATAATTTTCGGAAGATTTGCCGTTTTTACAAGATCGGCATATGAATCAAGATCTATTTCCGATAGGTTAGCTCTGATTTGCCAGAATGGTAGAAAGAATAAATCATCTTTTGCACATGACAAACAGCCGAAATTGATTTTTTCAAGTTTTTTGCGGCTGGGTTGCCAAGCCGAATTACAGTTTTTGCATAAAAGAACAAGCGAATCTTTTTCACCCGATAAATTCCATCCGCATTCCGGACATATTGCAGGTACGAAATCGATTGTCCAATCGGGTTTTTCTGTTGCTGAAAGATCGATATCAAAATCTCTTGGAAGAGTTTTACATATAGGTTTGTTGAGTATGCCATCAAAGAGCATATTATCCTTCAAATAATATGGCGAATAGATAATACTTGTTGTTTCACCTATAAAAGATTGAATGGCAGGTTTGTTTGCCCCTTTTGGATAGAATCGTTTTTCTGCTATTTGAGATATATCATCTACAGAAAGTTCGGGTTTTATAAATATTGCCTCACGTTCAGGAAGTGCAAATTTAAGCTTAAGTGTCTGAGAACGGAATCCAAGGGATATCGGAAATGCAGGAGATTTTATTCCCTGAAGGCTTATATCTACAAACCTGTAATCGGTTTTATTCAGATAGCATGAAGAAAGAGTGCCTTTAAATCTCCAGTATGGAAAATATATATAGGAATTGGTATTGGGCCTGGTGTGCTGTAGTATATACCTAAAACAGATATCTTCCATAAGAAAGGAGCTGACACGGCAGTACGGGCAGGAGATAAGCCTGTCCGTTTCTTCCAGGAGGGCTGGTGCTCCGCACTGTGGGCAGTAGTGCTCTATGCTGATATTAAAGCTTTTCACCACACAAATTACAAAAAACTGAATTCGTAAGATTTTTGCCGCCGCATTTTTTACACGAACTTGGTTTTTCTTTTTCTTCTGCAGGTTGTCCGCAGCGGGGGCAGAAATTTGAATTAGTGGTAAGGTTCTTGCCGCACTTTTTACACCGGATAATAATAAGCTGTTGATGCCCGCAGTATGGGCAGAACTTTGCATCTGAACCTATCGGATGGCTGCATTCTACGCAGTTTATTGCTTCTTGCAAGCTATCTTTGCCTGACGGTTGCCCGTTTGGTGAGAAGTACTTTGCAAACATTGCAGGCATCATAATACCTAAACCAGCTCCCATGCCTGTTGATGCTCCATCAGCTTCCGCCGCCTTCTCAATAGACATTGCGGCTTTCATCTGCATAAGCTTATTCATATCATCAAACAGTCCCATACGGCTTTTGTCATCTATTGCCTTCTGCACTTCAGGAGGAGGAGTAATTGAATTGATATAAATATTGGCAAGGCCAAGGCCAAAGCGGCCAAAATCGTCTTTAAGCCTTTTTGCAAGGCCATCTGCAATGTCATTATATCTGGCCGGCAGGTTTAATATTGAATCAAGGGTTTCGCCCATGTAGTCATTGAACCTTGAAACAATTACACTGTTTAAATAATCTTCTGTTTCAGAGGTAGTAAAGATGCCCTGTGTTCCGACCATGCTGTTTATAAAAAGAACAGGTTGCAATACCTGTATGCTGAATACTCCAAAAGCTCTTAGCCTTACAAGTCCTAACTGTGAATCCTTAAATGCAACAGGGTCCCTTGTGCCCCATTTTAAGTTTGTGAAGACTTTGAGGTTTACGAAATATACCTCAGCTCTAAGTGGGCTGGACATAGCCCATGGAATACTTGCCAGTTTTGTAAGTACGGGTATATTGGCGGTTTTTAGAGTATGGCGTCCCGGGCCAAAGGCATCGATTGCTTTGCCTTTGTAAAAGAATACTCCGGCCTGGCTCTGCCTTACTGTAAGCTGTGCTCCGAATTTAATTTCTCCTGAACCTGATTCAGGAATACGATGGACAAGTTCTTTGCCTGTTTCATCAAACCATTCAAGATTTTCCAAAAAAAATATATTGTCTGTTCCCATTGATTTTACTCCTTTAAGCAGCAAATTTCCTGGCATAGTATCTGTGTTATAAAGCTTTTATCGGAAATTTTATCGAAATGTTTAATAGATTCTGCTATCAGGACTCGTTTTAGCTTCATTAAGAAAGAATTTTTCATATAATTTTTTTTCAATAAAAAGATCATAAATATCAGCATCAATAATATTGTTTTTTTTCATGTTGCTCATTATTTTGAGTGCCTGTTTTAAATCCATAGGTTTTTTATATGGCCGGTCCTTAGCTGTTAAGGCTTCAAAGATATCTGCAATAGCTATGATTCGTGATTGCAAAGGCAGATCTTCTTCTGTAAGAGCTCTGGGGTAACCTGAACCATCAAGTTTTTCATGATGTCCTGAGGCATACTCCGGAACTCTTACAAGTTTTCTCGGAAAAGGCAGCTGGCTTAAGATTTTATATGTAACCGCAGCATGATTTTCAATAATTTTGCGTTCTTTTGCAGTAATGGAACCTTTTCTTACAATCAGATTTTCCAGCTCTTCCTCGGAAATATATGGCTGTTTTTTATTATTAAGCAGATAAGTTTTGCCGGCAATTTCCTTTAACTTGATAACAACATCTTCTGATAAAAGCTCGCCTGGGATATTTGATGATTTGATTAATTCAAAATCGTTTTCTATAACTTTCAGCTTTTCCTCAAGTTCGGAATCAAGCATAGCAAACTTTTTTTCATTTTTATTGGTTTTTAGATGTTTGATCTTAATTTTAAGGTATTCATTTTCAAGTGTTCTGGTTATAAGATTGAACCTTGTTTCCAAAAGATTTATGCGATCAAAAACAGTTTGAAGTTTAGTGCTTTTGTCAATGATATATTCAGGCGTAGTGATTTTACCAACATCATGCATCCAGGCAGCTATTCGGATTTCTTCTAATTCGTTTTCATCAAGTTTAGTATTAACGAATCTTTTTTTCTTTGATTTATTAATGCCTTCTGCTATCATCATGGATAAATTTACAACGCGGTTTATATGCCCCCAAGTATAAGGAGATTTTTCATCTATTGCGGTTGCAATGGTTTTTATGAAAGAATAAAAAAGATCTTTTAAGTCCTGAATAAGTTGCGTATTTGTAAGGGCAACAGCGGCCTGGGATGCAAGAGATGCCGTTTCATCAATATATTCAGCCGGAAATGCTATTACTTCTCCTGTTACCGGGTCTTGAGAGTTTAAAAGTTGCAAAACACCAATTATATCATTTTCATGGTTTCTTAAGGGTATAACAAGCATGGATTTTGAGCGATAGCCGGTAGATGCATCATATTTCATAGGTCCGGTAAAATCAAAGCCTTGCGCTTCATACACATCAGATATATTAACAATTTCACCGGTTATTGCAACATATGAAGATACGTTTGCATAATTTTGTTTGCCGTCCGTAAAAAGAGGCACGTTCGGAAGATCAATATTAACACCGCTTGTTCCTCCCATCCTGACATTTAGCGTATCATTTTGCAGGATTTTAAAACAAAGATTTTTGTTTTCTTTATCAATGATATAAAGAGTTCCGGCATCGGCATTTGACATCTTCCTCGCATCCGTAACTATCACCTCAAGGAGTTTATCAATGTTTTTTTCGCTTGATAAAGCAAGACCGATCTTTGCGTCCTGTTTGATATGCGCAATTTGAGCTTCGGCATAATTTTTAACCTCGGATAGAACCGATGTTAATAGTTTATTAAGTTTTTTATCATGAGAAAGTTTATTGATTTCCGAAATGGTGGTTATGGATTCATTACCTGCTTCATATGAAAAGGCCATGTTGGAACTCCATATTATTTAAAGGTATATTTTAATAAATATGAGGTTTTCTTTATAATTTACTATTAGATCTATGTATTGATCACACTAATTGCAGATTGCATAAATATTAAATCATGATAATATATTTAAAAAAGCATGTAGGTATGAATATAAATATCAAAGATGGCGCGCCTGACAGGATTCGAACCTGTGACCTACGGATTAGAAGTCCGTTGCTCTATCCAGCTGAGCTACAGGCGCTTGGATTGGGCAGTATTGTTATCACACCAATATTTATATGTCCATAAAAAAATAATATAAGTACCAAACGTGGATAGACTTTAAATTAGTTATATCATAACATAGGTTGCAGATGAACTGACCGCAAATCTT
This sequence comes from Pseudomonadota bacterium, assembly GCA_018817425.1. Taxonomy (NCBI): domain Bacteria; kingdom Pseudomonadati; phylum Pseudomonadota; species Pseudomonadota bacterium. Next base: position 6,196 of record JAHITX010000134.1, on the reverse strand, counting down.
ATTATTCTATAAGGTGTTTTTATATATGACAAATGAAAAGAAAAAAAAAGAAGGGGATGCAAAAAAGGATATAATAAAATATGATCCTTTGCAGCGTTATATGATGGAGGTAAGCAGGCATAATCTGCTGTCGAGAGAAAGAGAGTACGATCTTGCCGTAAAAGTTTTTGATCATGATGATAAGGAGGCGGCATATGAGATTGTCACTTCAAATCTTAGGCTTGTTGTAAAAATAGCTCTTGAATTTCAAAGGGTATGGATGCAAAATCTTTTAGACCTTATTCAGGAAGGAAACATTGGGCTAATGCAGGCAGTAAAAAAATTTGATCCTTATAAAAATGTTAAATTTTCATATTATGCTTCTTTTTGGATTAAAGCGTATATTTTAAAATTTATAATGGACAACTGGCGGCTGGTGAAAATCGGCACTACCCAGGGCCAGAGAAAATTGTTTTTTAAACTCAAAAAGGAGAAACAAGATCTTATTGATCAGGGTTTTGATCCAAAGCCCAAGCTTTTATCCGAAAGGTTAGGAGTTACCGAGAAGGAAATTGTTGATATGGATCAAAGGCTTGACGGATGGGATGTTTCTCTTAACGCTCCTTTATCAGATGAATCGGATTCTGAAAAAATTGAGCACATCAGTTATGATTCCGTTTCTGCTGAAGATCAGGTTGCCAAAAAGCAGATGGATCATCTGATATATAATAAAATAGAAGAATTGCGAAAGCTGATGACGAAAAGAGAAAATGAAATTTTTGATCTTAGAATATTTTCAGACAGTCCTGCAACCCTCCAGGAAATAGGAGATCGTTACGGTATTTCAAGGGAGCGGGTGCGTCAGCTTGAGAAGAATATAATTAACAAAATGAGAGAATTTATTAAAGAAGAACTCCCGGATCTGGTTTCATACCTTACATAAAAAATTACAAAATCAACTTGGCATTATGCACTAAATCGTCTGCAGGCTTGTGGTTTAGAAACGGCAGCAAGGAATTATTTTTAATGAACAAAGATTTTATAAAATCCATTATAATACTTTTTTCCCTAATTTGTTTTTCAGGATGTTCTGTTCCTATTACAAATTCCTTTTCAAAAGCAACAATCGTAAACGAAAGCGATTTTCCTGAAAACAAATATTTTTATTTTACGGAATCACAGATATTAAAAAAAAAGGGAGATCTTAAAAAAGCTACAGAATACATGGAACAAGCGCTTCAACTTGATCCTGAATCGCTTTTTTTAAAAGGTGAGCTTGTCAATTTATATCTTCAGAAGAAAGAAAATGATAAAGCATTATTTATAGTGGAAGATGTACTTAAAAAGGAACCTGAAAACATAGGCGCGCTCATTTTATTTGGGAAGATAAAGCATTCACTTAATGAAACAGATGATGCCAGAAAGATATATGAAAAGATAGTAGAGACAAACCCCAATGAAAAAAACATATACTTGCTGCTTGGCAGTATTTACCTTGATAAAAAGGATTTTGTTAAGGCAGAAGGGCTCTTTGAAAAGCTTGTAAAGAATTTTCCTGATTACTATCTTGGATATTTTTACCTTGGCAAAATTTATGTAGAAAGTGGCAACCTGATAGAAGCTGAAAAGAGTTTTAATAAAGCGATAAAACTAAAACCGGATATGGATGAGTCACGCTATGAGCTTATAAATATATATAAGATAAAAAATGAAAATGAAAAAATGATTCAGGTTTTAAAAGAAATGCTGGAAAATAATCCTCATAACATAAGAGCGGCCCTTGATCTTGGGTGCTTTTATAAAAAGAATAATATGCGAAAAGAAGCCGAAAAGATTTTGTTCAATCTTGGTGAAAAGAGCCTTGCCGATTTTGATGTCATACTTAATTTAATTCAGTTCTATCTGAATACGCGTAGATATAATGACGCTATATTAATTCTTGAAGATATCCAAAAAGGTGCCCCTGATAATTCCGATTTGAATTACACTAGCGGGCTTTTCTTTTTGGCAATAAACAATGAAGATGCTGCTCTTAAACAATTTCTTAAAGTGAAAAATGACTCAAAATTTTATTTTGATATGGTTTTCAAGACTTCGCTTATTTATCAGAGTAAAGGAATGATTAAAGAAGCTCTATCCTTTATTAAAGATGCTATTGCAAAAGAGCCGGGAAATCCTAATTTTCAATATTATCTTAGCTTGTTTTATGAAGATCTTAAAGACTATGAAAATGCCGAAAAAGCTCTTTTAAGTGCTATAGAAAAGGATCCGAATGACCCTGTTTTTTATTTTCGTCTTGGAGTTATTTATGATAAATGGGGAAAAAAAGATAAAACTATTGAACAGATGAAAAAGGTTATCAAAATTGATCCTCAAAATGCGGATGCCTTGAATTATCTTGGTTATACCTATGCCGAGATGGAAAAATACCTTAATGAAGCAGAACAGCTGATTTTAGAAGCGATGAAACATAAGCCGGGAGACGGGTATATAACCGATAGCCTGGGATGGGTATATTTCAAGAAAGGAAAGTATTTAAAGGCTGTTGATGTTCTGAAAAAAGCAGTAGACCTTGTTCCTGAAGATTCGGTTGTTTTAGAACATCTTGGAGATGCTTACATGAAAATTAATGATATTAATAATGCCCTTGATACATACAGCCGTTCGCTTAAGTTCAAAAAAGAAGACAGGGAAGTTTTAATAAAGAAAATTCAGGAGATTTCAGGAAAAGAGTTATAAAATATGAAGAGGTTTTTTTTATGCTTTCTCCTGTTATTTGCCAGCCTTTCATTTTTTTCATGTGCCGGTCTTTCAGATAAAGTATACAATAATATTTTTGCTTATGACAGAGCCCCTGTTTTTACTTCCGAGGCATATGACCTTTTTCTTGTGCTTAACGAAAAGAACCGTGAAATAAAAACATTTAAAGGGACAGGACGTATGGGCCTGTCAAAAATAAACGGGCAGGTTGTTTCGGCGGATATCGCATGGGTTGCAGAAAACGGCAGTAAAATTTATATTGCGATCAGAAATGTTTTGGGCCAACCCATGGCAGGCATTGCAACTGACGGCAAATACGTTTATTTTGCTTCCTATGCTGAAAAGATTTTTCATAAGAAACGCTCGGATAATGCTGACCTTAAACGCTTTATTTCTATTCCTGTAAAAATAAAAGACATTATTTTACTTCTATCCGGGCGGGCGCCTGTTTGCGATTTTGCTACAGCATCAACAGAATATATTGAGGACAAAGGAACTGTTCTTGTTTTAAGGAACAGAGGAAATGATATAGTCGAAAAAATATATTTCGATAATGATAATAATATTATGCAAATTGATATGCTTGATTCAAAAGATTTGCTTTACAGGGTTTTTTTTGATGGAGTAACATTTGTGAAAGAATATCATATCCCTTCAAGGCTTATAATTGTAAATAAAGCCGGTGATTATTTTAAACTCGATGTTAGCAGGTACTGGGCTGATGAGCCGGTATCCCCGTCAGTTTTTGTGTTAAGCCCTCCAAAATAATATTATGCTTGGACATATTAAGCGATTAAAGAATCAAATCAAGACGGAGAAGATGATTTAAAATGGCGATGCATGGGGAAGATACCCTTGATTTAATAAAAATGGCTTTAAATAAAAGAGAAGAAGAATATCTTTCTCCTATTGCAGTCTTAAGTTCAAAGTGCCTGCGCCGGGAATATGAAGAAGGAAGAGATCTTAGTTACAGGCAGGATTTTTCTATAGATATAGACAGAATCCTTTATTCGCTTGCCTACACGCGATATATTGACAAGACTCAGGTTTTTTATCTGATAAAAAACGACCATATAACACACAGAGTTCTTCATGTTCAACTGGTGTCCAAGGTTGCGCGGACTATAGGCCGCTTTTTAGGATTAAATGAAGATTTGATAGAAGCCATATCTCTTGGTCATGATATCGGCCATACTCCCTTTGGGCATGATGGTGAAATATTTCTGTCGGAACTTTGCAAAGAAAGCGGAATCGATCATTTTTTGCATAATGTTCAAAGTGTCCAGTTTTTAGACAAGGTTGAACGAAAGGGAAAGGGGTGGAATCTTTCACTTCAGACACTTGATGGGATTTTATGCCATGACGGAGAAATTCATAACCAAAGCCTTGCACCTCAAAGGAAGAAAAATTTTGATAAGCATGAGCAGGAAATAGCAGTTAAGAAAAAGAGTCCTGACACAAAGCTGATCCCTATGACTCTGGAAGGTTGTGTGGTTCGAATAGCGGATACAATAAGTTATATAGGCCGCGATATAGAAGATGCAATAAGGCTAAATATTATAAAAAGAGATGACCTTCCAAAAGATAGTGCCAAAATACTTGGAGATACTAATGGTACAATAACATATAACCTTGTAACAGATGTAATTAATAACAGCTTCCAGAATATTTGTATTGCTTTCAGCCCTGATGTTTCGGAAGCATTAAAGCGATTAAAAGCATTCAGCATGGAGCGCATTTACCTTAATCCTGTAATTAAAAAGCATTTTAATCTTATAAAAACACTATTTAGAATGCTTTTTGAAAAATATCTTTCCGATATAGAAAATAAAAACAGGCAGTCTGTGATTTTTACAAGCTTTCTGGAAGACATGTCTAAAGATTATATCGACAACTATAAGAATGAAGAAATAGTCAGGGATTTTATAGCAGGAATGACGGATAGGTATTTTCTACAGCAATGCCCGGAAGAGATGAGGCCAGTTCCTGAAATAAGATGAGATGGTAAGAGAATTCTTCCGAGCCGGTTTTTTATAGCCGTATTTTTGGCATATATTTGCAGCAGGGTGGATTGTAAAGAAATCCGACGTTTTGCTATAATGTCTCTTGAGATGTGAGAAAAAAAATTATAAATATAAGTAATTATGACAATTTTGGCATAAAGAGAAACTATAAAGAATTTTTACGCTTATTGGGCTATAATTTTTGAAAAACATCGTTTATCCTAATTTCAGCGAAGGCCATTTCGAAGAATACTAATTATTATTCCTATTATATCAATTAGTTCCAGCTTTTATGGATACAGTTACCTGCTATAGATCACATTCCCGGTTCACTGGAGTGACTTTTAGATGAGGATATCATTCTTAGTCCTATCTTTAAACTGTCGGGATATTTTACAATATTCAAATTTTGTCTTAAATGCTTTGTGGCAGCGTATTTAAGCTATATTTCATTCTTCCGGAAGTCTCCAAATCCATAAAAACTGTCGGATATCTTTACACTTTGTTTCCTGTAAATAATTTGGCTGAACAGTTATATCTATAAAATCATATAGATATAAGCATGGAACGAATATTGCAGATTGCTGTATATTTTTGACCTATACGAGTAGTTATGACTTTAGCTTATCTGCACTAATCAGAAGAAATGGAGGTGAGGCTAAATCGCCTGCTGCGATTATGTGATTTAGTATTCTTTGTGAATGGTAAATAAATAAATATTATTTATCGGAGCCAGTTTCAAAACGCCCCATTTTGGCCGATCTCTGCGTTGGGCTCAAATTTCAATCCTTGAAATTCTCAATGTATTCCTGTGGTTGAAATTTTCTTACGCCTTGAGCTTGACCAAACTGAAACATTTTGAAAGTGGCTCCTCGGATATTGAAACCAACAGAGAGGAGTAAAATATGAAAAGATTAATTATGTTGTTTACTGTTTTTGCTTTATTATTATTTGGCGCAGGGTTTGCTTTTGCGGATGTTTTGGGTTTTGAAGATGCAGATGGTACAAATTGGAATCAAGATCTATATGGGCAACCAGTTTACGGGCCGGCTGGAGTTGAAAATTCCTATCATGGCTTTGATGTAACGGGTTGGAGGGTCTATAATTTGGCTGGAGTTGAGCGTATATATGGCCCTAACGATTATCGCTATGTAGGCACAAACGGCAATCGCTCCTTTGGGCGTCAAACTTACGATGCTCAGTCTATCTCCCGCGATACTGATTTTTATTTCGAGGGCGTTCAGCTTGCGACTACAGACTATGGCGACGATGAGAACCCCTCTATCGTTCAAATTATAGGTTATAATAACAGTGCGCAAGTATGGTCTGACACCGTAACGTTGAATTATAATAATGGGAGTCCTGATGTTATTAATTTCACATCAAGTTACTCAGATATACTTGTTGACCAAGTGAGTTTCTTTGCCTGGGAATCTTATTACTATAAAGACTTT
>JAHITX010000133.1 GCA_018817425.1 Pseudomonadota bacterium | reverse complement strand
TAACACAGAAAGGCTGCATCAGTCATTGGATTATCAAACGCCGTGGGAAGTTTATTCCGGAATTAAATTTAACGTTTCGGAAAATAAAATTTTCCACCTTGAATTATCTTAACTTTGGTCTTGACAGTAGAAGTATTTTATATTAAAATTTTCAATATATACACGGTATGGTCTAAAATTAAACCATGGAGGAACAATGAATAAGAAGAGCGCAATAATTGCACTAAGTATGGTTTTGGTGGTTCATTTGGGTAGTACTTTTACATTTGCAGAAGCAGCTGATGAATGTCTTTATGTAGGCAATTGGGGCCCAGGTTGTCATATTTCTGTTGTTGATATTGAATCCAATGCGATAATTAAAAATATATCAAATGTGAATAGGGCAGGGAAGCTTTTTGTTTCGCCTGATGGGGTTCAAACTTATGCAAGGAGTTACGGCCACGCACTAGTTATAGATAACGTCGATCAGATTGTAGTAAAGCCAATGCTTGAGCATATGAAAAAGGTTCAAACTATTGCAATATCACCTGATAGTAGCTTGGCGTTTGTCGGGGCGTACAATCCTTATCAAGCCTGGACAGGAGGGCAGCCCAGGTTTGGAGGAGGTCTTTTTACTTTTGATACCAGCAACTTTGAGAAACTTAGGGCATATGACTTTGGTGGGCACAGGATAAGAGCTATTTCAGTTAGAAATGACGGAAAATATATCTATGCGGATTGTCATTATTCTTATAGCTCTTACATCAGGATCTACGATGTCGAGAACAATTTAAAGTTGTGTGATTTAAGCGTGAAGTTTGACACAAGAAGATTTCTGGGCATGGCGCAAAGTCCTGATGGTAGATACCTATACGCTGCAGGGATGACTCATGATAACCAAAGAAATAACTGGAATGATTATGGCTATATACAAACTATCGATACGAAGACCAATCAAATAGTCCATACATTGAAAGTCCGATATAGCCAGTTTTATAAGATAGCGGTCAGCCCAAACGGCCTTTATGCCTGCGTGATAGATGATCACTATAAGAAGCTATATATAATTAATCTGCAGGATTATTCATACCGGTCGGTGAGCATTGGGGAGGCAATTTTGGACTATTCAGGCAATTATACTGAGAGCATAATCTTTAGTCCGGATAGCTCGTATGTGTATGTATTAAAAATGGAGTCTTATGGCGTCATGGTAATCGATTTAAATAATGCCGTAGAAGTAAACAATATAGCCTTAGACAATAAGCCGTGCCAGATGATAATGACTCCGGATGGCAGATATATTTATGTCACAATACCAAATTCGCATAAAGTTTCTGTTATAGATGTTGCCACTGACACAATAGTGAAAAATATCACGGGTTTTTCATTTCCTTCATCAATAGTATATGTATCTATTAAAAACGATCCTCCTGTAACCGTTGCTTCAGTTTCTCCTTCTCCAAATGAGGGTGGTTGGAATAATACTAATATAACTATTAACCTAACAGCTACCGACAACGAAGGCGGCTCCGGAATAAAAGAACTCCATTATGAATTGTCTGGAGTGGTAAATGAAGAAAGAACAATTTCAGATTCTACGATAGAAATACCTATTTATGACGAAGGCCTAACTACTCTCAGTTACTATGCCATAGATAACTCTGGAAATGCGGAAGAGCCAAAATCTTTGGAGATCAATATAGACAAAACACCTCCGTTAATCGTTTCACATGTTTTGCCTCAGCCAAACTCAAATGGCTGGAATAATACTGATGTGACTGTTAATTTCACAGCTACGGATGCTCTTTCAGGTGTAGTAAATGTTAGTGATCCTGTTAATGTGACTACCGAAGGAGAGAATCAACTAATTGGCGGTGAGGTCACGGATGCAGCCGGCAACAGAGCCTCTACCTTTGTTGCGCTTAATATTGATAAGACTTCTCCGGTCATATCCTCTCAATCTTCACCTCAACCCAATGTCAGTGGCTGGAATAACACCGATGTAACAGTTGCTTTTGTTGCCAGCGATGCCCTCTCAGGCATTGATACTGTTAGCGATCTGGCCGTTGTAACTGCCGAGGGAGAAGGTCAACAAATCAATGGTGAAACTATAGATTTAGCTGGTAACCGTGCCGCTGCTTCGCTCACGCTTAATATTGACAAAACTCCACCGGTCGCATCGATAACAACTGCGCCCGAGATCCTTTGGCCGCCAAATCACAAGTTAGTTGATGTCACCATTAACGGTTCAGCAGGGGATATTTTATCCGGCGTGGGATCGAAGACATTCGAAATTATCGATGAATATGGCAAGGTCGAGCCAATAATAGCAGATTTTAATACTGTAGTTCAGCTCGAGGCTTCGAGAAAAGGAAAAGATAAGGATGGAAGGAATTATACGATCTCCGTTATCGTTCAAGACCAGGCTGGTAATGAGT
>JAHITX010000132.1 GCA_018817425.1 Pseudomonadota bacterium | reverse complement strand
GTGGGGCGATGATTACTTCTACCTGGGGATTGGGACGATACAACTGACAGAACTTTTCAAGCCATGCTTCAGCTTCGGACATGGATTTATGGGCCTTCCAGTTTGCCAATACATATTTTGTCATAACTACCTCTCAATAAAAAATCCGATGATGGCGGATTGGACGTCCACTAGTACATAAGTTCAACTGCGTTGTCACCACAAAGCGTTACCTTTTATTGACCATCACCCACGACTTGTCTTTGCTCAAATAATCGGGATAAAAGATAATAACATTTTGTAAAGTCCCAGGAGCATTTACTCTCGTTTTTCTTGACATATAACTCTAACAATTTGAAAAATATTCAGATTGTAAACTATAAATATAAAGGGCGTACCCGAACTGTCCCAATGTAGACCTGAAAATAAGACATGAAGTGAGCCACTTTCAAAACGTTTCAGTTTGGGCAAGAAAATCTGCTTGACAATCTGGTATTCATATGTACAATATATTGTACAGGAGATAAAAATAATGGATGCTATTACCTATACAGCAGCAAGACAAAACCTTGCGAAAACAATGGATAAAGTTTGCAGTGACCATTCTCCGGTGATTGTGACCCGGAAGTCATCGAATGCAGTGGTCATTATGTCTCTTGAGGATTTTGAAGCCCTTGAAGAGACAGCTTACTTATTACGTTCACCAAAAAACACCAGACGGCTGATTGAATCTATTGCCCAACTTGAAAACGGCAATGGTATTGAAAAGGAACTGATGGAGTGAAGCTCATTTTCTCTGATCAAGCATGGGAAGATTACCTCTATTGGCAAAAAACTGATAAGAAAATTCTACACCGTATCAACACCCTTATTACGGAAACAAAACGCAGCCCTTTTGATGGTGTTGGAAAACCTGAACCGTTGAAACATGCCCTATCCGGATATTGGTCAAGACGCATAAATGAAGAACATAGATTCGTTTATAAAGTCTATGAAAATTCAATTCATATTGCTCAACTGAAATATCATTACTGATCCTTCTTTTTATATAACTGGATTCCTGGTAAAGCCCGGAATGACGAAATAAGGTGAAACATTGTTTTTATTAATTTCGTCACATTCTTTTCACCGTAATGACGATTTATGGGTTTAGTATGAGACCATCAAGGTAAATTGACAAAAGAAATGGGGTCTATATTTGAAATGATGAAGGTACTGATGCGGCAAATTACAAAGTAAAAGTTAATCAAATAGACTTTACTAAAAAAGCAAAATGTACATGTACATATGACGCCAAAGTATTTCTTACGCAAAATCCTTGGGCTTTTTCTTTCGGATTTCCTGAATAAATATTTTCCATCCGGTATTTATCGTCGCTTATCATCTGAGAATAGTTAAAACAATGACCTCGTATTGGGAAAAATCGAGGTCAAATCTTGAACAGTAATTAATGGCTTTTTTTTCGTCTGCACTATCCCCGCCACCTATTATACCTGTTTCGTCATGCCGAACTCGATCCGGCATCCAGCAATTTCAATCGGTTCTGGATACCGGTTTTCGCCGGTATGGCGGTCTGGGGACTTTTTGCGAATTCATCAATATTATATTAAGTAATCTTTATTTCTATAAAAGAAAAAGGCAAAGCCATGAGACCCTGCCTTTCTACATTTAAAAAACTCATTTCAGTTTAGTTTTTAAACTTTCTCCTTATTCCTACCAACCCAATCAGGCCGGAACCAAGGAGCCAGATTGCACCGGGAATGGGAACAGATGAAATATTTTTCAATTTTAGAATATGAGATGGGTCTTCGTCAAATAGATCCATTTGGACAATGCCTAAGTTCGGCACAACATACATATTCCAAGGTCCATCAGGATCTGAGAAGCCCAGTTGATAAGCACTATAAGTTCCTAAACCATAAGGGATGTTAACAATGAAGTCATCATCTAAAATTTCTACAGTATTATTCGTTGAATGGCTCCAGGTTGTTCCTACCGCATCAATTTGAAAAAACAGCGTCTCACCTACCTCTGAATCCCATTCAAAAATTTGCGTTTCTGTGGATCGGAAGTAACCATCCCCAAAATGAAAATTTTGCTGTGATCCAATCATAACTTCTTCTGAAACATAAAAGTGCATGTCAATCATCGCCTCGCCACCGGGGTATTCATTGGCCTCATATATCCAATCCTGTCCCACTTGCATTGGCCAGATAAGTGCAGCTTCTGAACTTGGAGCAAACCAAAATACTATGCAAATCATTCCTAAACACCAAAACAGGCTTAACTTTTTCATTGGATAGTTTCCCTTTTGTAAATTAATTAATTATTTATTTGAGCTTTAATTCAAACCTAAAATTAGAATATGTTACTTTATTTTTCTCCTAATACCTAATAATCCCACCAAGCCTGAACCGAGTAGAGCGGTGGTCGGGATTGTATGAACAGCAAAAATTGTTTTTTAAGTGGGTAAGCTGCTTATTCAAGCTGCTGTCTCTCTCTTGGGAAATGTCGCCCAATAAACCATATCCGGTGTTTTCTTGTCAAGACTTTGATGCCGC
>JAHITX010000131.1 GCA_018817425.1 Pseudomonadota bacterium | reverse complement strand
GCGGCATCAAAGTCTTGACAAGAAAACACCGGATATGGTTTATTGGGCGACATTTCCCAAGAGAGAGACAGCAGCTTGAATAAGCAGCTTACCCACTTAAAAAACAATTTTTGCTGTTCATACAATCCCGACCACCGCTCTGAGTCCGGCTGCATGCCATGTTGGAACGATTTAAATCACCAAACACCTGGAAATAATTTCTTACGTGTCATCGCAAAATTTGAATAACCGTCTATTTCGAATAACATTTTTTCCTCAACGTAAATTCTTCTTATGATTGCTGGTAAAAGTACAATCAAAAAAACAAACAAAGTCACCCAATTAAAAAAATAAATTATTATCCCTAAATTTGCGAATATCATACCTGCATAAGCTGGATGCCGAATAAATCTATAGGGTCCAGAATCAACAACCTTATGTTCTTCAACCTTACAAACTTTATGTGAATAATATTTTCCAAGTGTTTGAATTGACCAAAGACGAAATATAATTCCAAAAATAAATATAAAAAAGGATGAAAATAAAATAACTGAAGGTTGCGTCCATATTGATGGAAACCAAAGAGCTGTAAGAAAAGTGAGTCCTTGTCCGACAGCGTAAATCTGGCAGGTTCCAGTATCAAAGTTTTCCTTTCCTTCAGTATGGAAATCTTTTTTAGAAATTTTTGACTCAGCTATAATCCAAATGATATAAAATCCTATAAACAAAAAATCAATTTCCGAACAAACACTATTCCCACGTTTGATTCGCAAAGATCCAAGAGCAATGATTCCAATAAATAAAATTATTGGAAGAATTATTATAGTAAAATCTTTCTTTTTATTTTTCATATTAGTTTAAAATAAATCCATTAAGAAAAACTTATTCATTTATTTTAGTTTCCAACGACGAAATCAGCGGGGAGCGTAGCGAGTCCGCTGTATTTTTTTGTTAGGGTTCTTTTATTCAAAGCAACTTGCTTAGTTTCTGAGCAACAACTTCTGCGCGATTAACTGCGCCACTTTCTGAGAGGATGGAAATGTCCTCTTGCGCGTGAATTACCTTGTTCCTGATGTCCCTAATACTCTCAATTTCTTTGACCGTGCTTTTATCGATAAGTCCATTTACCCCCAAGACCACCTCACGAAGACCAAAATAAGCTGCGTTTTTAGCACCATCCTCGGTTCCAGTCTCTTGCTTCGAATTCATATAAAGAGCCTTCAAAGACTTCTCTATATTAACCCAATGATTCATGAATGCGCCGAGCAAGCGTCCGTCTTCTCCTTCACCTGATACTTCAAGAGAACAACCGAAAAGGTTGGAGAATAGTGTTTTGGCCAGCTCTGCGTAAATTTCGGCCTTTTCTTTTTCAACTGTTAAACCGTTTCCGTTGTGGTACAGTTCATTCCGGATACGGTGATACCATTCGATCTCTCCAAGGTCAATCCCATTGAGTTTGTCCCCACAATATTCTTCCAGCGCATCGAGTAATTGGGGGAAACTTTCATTGATTTCTTGAAATCTCTTCCTTCCTATTCCTATTTTGGTTATTCGCTTAGGTAGCCCAAGATATGTTTTTATGGTCAATTCAACGGCATTATCGATACTAATCATCGCAAGACGCCTGCTTATGTCTGAACCCTCTGATAGAAGCCGTAGTCCATGTCTTAGAATTTCCTCCGGCCCAGAAACCCAAGGTGGTTTACTCATCGTGACACTCCATTAAGATAAAGCATTCGGTCAAGATATTATTGCACCCTAACACCCCAAATAACCAGCCGGGCGTTTTATGATTAATAATATTTGTCAACATCAATTATTACTATGCCTACTCAATTCCGATCCGGCAAGAGAGTAGCCCGGTCTGAGTTAATTTGGCTTGTTAGAGGGCATTACTTGGGGTAATGTGTTGCGATCAGTGAATGCCCGTGCAATTAATGCTCCAATGGATTGAGCAAAACAGTAACCGTTGAATAGTGACAAATTATCTGCTTCTTGAGCTTTATAACGTTCATGTATATCAGGGAAGACTCGCAACAAATTTTTAATTTCTGCAAGGTGCTGATAACCTGAGACCTCCAAAAAATTTACAAAGATATTCTCCAAGTTATGTCCAAGCTTTTTCGCCTGTGTTTCTGTTAAGCCATCCTTTAATGCAATGAAACACTTGAGTAACATTTCTGTTGCCATCCGACAGTTCATAATTGCTCTTTTATTCGGTCGATGTTCAAGTAATAAAGTAGTAGCCGATGACAATTCTTCATATCCTGCACAGAGAAGTTGACGCCCAAATGTATCGTGATTCTTATCCTTGTATAAATCATCGTAAGCATATCCAAAATCAATACAATCAGCCCAAAAAATAATGTAATCCCAGATGGCTTTTCTATTTCCATATAGATTATCTTTAATTTTTTGAGGCATTTCATGTAAAGCATCAAGAGCATTTAGTTGAACAGAACCAAAAATTATTGGAATATTTACACTCCAGAATGTTGAATCATAATAATATGTCCCTTGGTGCTGAAATCCTACCGTATGAGCTCCTGGTTTGGTATTTGCCTCAAACCATTTAAAAACAAAATCAGCTTCAGCTGAAGGAAATATTATTGACCGATTGGTTTGCATGGAGATACGCCTAAGTGCTTCAAAAGGTCTTCTTCTTGGCTCAATATCCTCCTTACGAAATTCTTCATTTAGCTTTTCTAATTCACTCTCATTTATCATATTTATTTACCCTCTAACATGAAATTCAGCGGAAGCCGCGTCGTTTAAGGCTTCCGCTGGAATGATGGGTTAGCCATTCACGCGGTCCGCCAACGCCTGCTTGAACTTTGCGTACTCTTGCGGACTACGAAATCCCATTTCCATCAACCTTACTTGGCCGACGGCTGAGTTGATAGTAACCATTGCTTGTTTTCCAAACTGTTGAGCAAGAACCTGTTTTATCGAGGAATACGGAATTGAAAGCAATTCACTTCGAATAGCGGCACTTGGAGCAACGAGGAAAGTTTCTTCAAGGGAGATAGCGACCGGCCCTTTCATGCTTCGTGCGATCAAAATGAAAAACAGGATGGTGGCCAGAGCAAGAGTGCCGGCGAATCCCCAATACAGTGTTGACGCCTCACCAGAAGTCAAAGTGAATAGTCGAAATAGGCGTAGTCCTTTCTCATTGACGTGGGCAAAATATCCCATGCCAATTGCAAAAGCAAAGCAAAACGCCACACCAAGAAACGAACGCCAGAGTGGGATTTGGTATTCAAACTTTACAGACATCTATGGGAATCTCCTGATGGCTAACGTTATAAATAACCGGATGCCAAAAGATGCAGAGCGAAGCGGCGCAGCTTTTGGCAGACCGCGTTAATTTGCCTTGTTATGTATTTATTTTCTTTTAGGAAATTGGCCTTTTATGTCTGAGATTGCCTCATCAAAGCGCAACTCTTTGTATTCATATCGAGCAATAGCACCAGGGCCCAACATTTCTCTAAACCGTTTGTTTACATCACCGGAATTGTCGGGGTTATAAACTATTATTTTTTCTAACGGTGAAGCACCTACGGTTCCAAATGCATAAAGAAGACGAAAAAATGCATCTGTTTCTGGGAGTGAGTACCCAATGATAAATATCGATTTTGCTTCACCTAAATGTTCTGCTGCTTTACCCCAAATTTTTGATAATGCCTGATGGTGGTCAGCTTTGTTCCATGTAGGTGGGACGATAACAGGCTCTTCTTCTACTTCCACATCACTATGTTTTGAAAAATATTCTTTTAATTGTGTCCCTATTGGGATTTTACATGTGCTTTTCTTGTCCCAACCTCTTACAGAGTATTTGTTGAAATATTGATTTAGTTGCAGTGGATAAACTGTGCCGTTGTCTTTTTTTGAGGCCCAATTTAAAGAACCATGGAGTTTATACAGGGGGATTGGGTTATGTGAATTTGAGTCTGGTGGAATGCCGTAGTCTGGCCCCATACCTGCTTTGAAAAGTGCCATGTCAACGGCGATGTCGTAATTGAATGTGATTATTGAAGCTGATTGTTTTGGAAAGGATTCGTTCCTCAGGTGCTCGACCAACCCAGCAAACTCTTCATAGGGTTTTGGGACTCCAATATAGGAACTACTTGTTGGGAATTCCATTGTAGATTCAATTGTTTTTACGATTACTTCTTTAAGTGCTGAAATTACTTCAACAATTTCTTCAGCTTCGAATCCGGGTAATTTTCGAAGTACGTTTGATATTTCAAGGGCAGTGAAAATTGATTCTATGTTTGTGAGGTCTAATTGTGCTTTTGAGTGGACGGCCTGCATTGCCCCAATGGCCTTGAATACTTTTTCAAATTGTACTTTTTTGTCATTTACTTGGCCTGCACGCAATAAATGACTGGCCACATCTAGGAAATCTGCCATTAGTGGTGCGCCACATTGTTTTGATGCACCAGCACCTAATATGAAAACAACATCACTCATAATATGATTTCCTTATTGTTACACATAACTGAAAATTCACAGGCGCCCGCTGTTTGGCGTCCTGTGCAATGCAGTGTTATGGAAAATTCTGTTTTATCGCATAGTTTTTAAAGCTTTTCCCCATTTATTGTATGTACTATTTAATGATGAGCCATATAATAAGTAAACCAATTGAGGTTACCACGGCCAATTTTAGTTTATCCATTGGTCTGATCCAGCCCTTACCAGTTACAATCCACTTGAGCCAAGAGACGATTACGTCTTCAGACACATTGTCAATCTTAATGTACGAATTTTGCTCTGTAAAAAGTGCATTTTCATGCCAGGTTGAGACACGAAAAGAATCCCCCCTACATGGTTCAATCGTAATTCGTCGTACGCCTCCTGAAGTTATTCCTGAGCTACCTCTTTCGCTTTTCCACATAGTAGGGAAATGACCCAATTTAAGGGAGAATCCGCTAACCTTTATAGGAACGCTGTTATCAACGGTCGCATCTTTAAGTCGCGAAGCGATTGAGCGTATGTTGCCATACTTTAAACATATTTTATCTTTTTTGGATTCATAAGTTGCATTACTATCATCATATTTATTATTCCATTGTTTACTCCATTTATCGCTTCGGTGGCTCGCAGCATTCGCTTTAGATTCTTTACTTTTTTCAATCTTTTCAAGCCAGTTTCCCATGGGATACTCCTATATTGCAATTATGAATAACCATAACAAGTTGATCACCAGTTCAGGTGATCTTGTAATTTCGTATGATCAACATAAAGTTTTAGAAATAAACCTATAATGTTTAAGTCCAATTGCAAAAGGACTAAGGTTTGTTTTATTTTAAATTTTAACTACATATATTCTATTGACAAAATTTTTGCAATAATGCGTTTTTCAATATTACGGATATCATGCTATTTATTAAGCTATCCGTAAAGAGGAGGTTATATGAGCCAGTTTCAAAACGCCCCATTTTGGCCGATCTCTGCGTTGGGCTTAAATTTCGCATGAAGTGACACGTAGTGAAGCATAAGCGCTAACCTTTAGCGCTATCCTCGAAATACTCAATGTATTCCTGCGGTTTAAATTTTCCCCTTCCTTGTACTTGAACAAAATTGAACACTTTTCAAAGGTCTCAAATTGTCTGGAGTATATCTTGTGACCTGTGAATTTGAAGTGCCAATTTGGAACCTCATATTCATAAACCCAATTTCTGATTTTTCACAATCTCAGAAAAAACAAAAGCCCCATGCTTCAATTATCTGAAGATTTGGGGCTTGATTGTATCCGGTCATATTGAATCCTTTTGAGCGAACAATAAAATAAATTTAGATACAGGGTTGTTTGTTCCAGAAAATTTCAAAAATTGTATAATGAACATTAATACTTAAATTCCGCTATCACTTTGCATTGATTAAATCAACAGTTTTTATTATTTCTAAATGCAATTACCCTGTGCATCTCCAATCCCAAAATTTACAAAAAATACATAATATGATAATAGCTGAACTGAAATTTATTTTGTTTCGATTTGCAACTTTTAAGCTCTTGTGGAGGAAATGGATTGGTTCTGAATTTCCCCCTCACCCTGGCCCTCTCCCACGAGTGGAGAGGGAAAATACTATAATTTGATGGAGCTAAAATGAGTGATTTTTCAAAAACAATGAATGACATTTTAAACTATGGTGCTTTGAATCTTGCCATGGGAATTGGTTATAAAAACGAAATTTTCGATATTCTTGAGGATCTTGGCAAACCTGTTACTATTGCACAAATTGCTTTTGCTTCGAATCTTAACGAACGTTATCTTAAGGAATGGCTTGGTATAATGGTTACCGGCAAAATCATTGAACTGTCCCATACCAAAGACGGCGTAGATCAATATTATCTGCCGCCTGAACATGCATCATTTTTAACCCGGAAGTCGGGAAGTAATAATTTAGGAGTTTATACCCAGGAAATTCCATTGCTCACATCTTGTGCTATGGATTCTGTTAACAAAGGCTTTAAAACAGGGGGTGGGATTCCTTTTTCGCAGTATCCTGATTTCCAGCAATTTATGACAGAACTTTCCAATGCAAAACATAACGAAGTGCTTATACAATATTTTCTACCATCTGTTGACAAAGGTAAACTGGTTGAGCGTCTTAAAAGCGGAATAAGTGTTTGTGATCTTGGCTGCGGTCAGGGAGTGGCTTTACATCTTATGGCTAAAGCATTTCCCGAAAGTACTTTCACCGGTATAGATAATCATAGTAAAGCAATCAATACTGCCGGGGCAAAGGCTAAGCAGATGGGACTTTTAAATGTCATTTGCGTGGAGCTTGATGCGGCGGCAATTTGTGAGAAAGAAGAATTTATGCAAAAATTTGATTATGTTTGCGCTTTTGATTCCATACATGATCAAAGCCATCCGCTTAAAACGCTTAAGAGCATTCGATATATGCTTGCTCCGGGTGGTATGTTTTCAATGGTAGATATAAAGGCATCTTCGAATCTGGCAGACAACATGGCTCATCCTATGGGGGCATTTTTGTATACGGTAAGCCTTATGCATTGCATGCCGATAGGTTTAAATGATAATGGGACCGGCCTTGGCATGATGTGGGGCAGGGAAAAAGCGGAAAAGCTGCTGGCGGAAGCCGGGTTTGAATATATTGAAGTTTGTGAAATGGAGAATGATAGTTTCAATCTTCATTATCTTTGCAAAGTTGCCTAATAAAATCACTGCCTGTGAAATCTAAACTTGTTTTTAGTTATATGATGCTTAATATTATTCAAATAGGAGATTTATTACGATAATGTTTTGCCGCAGTTATGTGAAATTTCAAGAAAGGCGTTTTAAATGAAAAAATGGTTAATAGATAAGCTGATATGCCCGGAATGTTTAAATGAAGAAATTTCTCTGGATATAGATATTAAAGAAGAGCAAAAAGAAGATGTAATAGAAGGCGAACTTTTGTGCCCTTCCTGCAAAAGATCTTATGTAATACATGACGGTATTGCGGTAATTTTACCTGAACTAACAATGCAGGTTATATCCGATGCTTCGGGATATAATTCAAAAAGCATGTTGTCTTCGTATCTGTGGAGTCATTTTTCCGATATGTTCAATGACCCCTGTGCAACCGACGCTTATAAGGTGTGGTCTTCATTTTTCGGGGAATCAGGCGGTTTTGCCCTTGATATCGGATGTTCGGTCGGGAGATTGTCGTTTGAATTAAGCAGATCTCATTCTAATGTAATAGGTATTGATACTTCCATATCTTTTATTAAAAAAGCACGGGAATTGTTGTTTAAAAAAAGCCTGAATTTCGATTTGACCATAGAAGGCTTGCTTACCGAAGAACGTTCATGTGATTTTGACAGCACCTGGAATTATGACAGAATTGATTTTATTGTAGCAGATGCATTAAGGCTGCCGTTTACCAAAAATACTTTTTCTACGGTAACTTCTATAAACGTACTGGAAAAGGTTTCTCGCCCGATACAGCATTTGGCGGATATAAACAGGGTTTTAAATAATGAAAAATCAATGCTTGTTTTTTCCGATCCCTTTTCCTGGGATGAGTCGGTATCTGACCCTAAGCATTGGTTGGGCGGTGTGGAAAACGGAAACGGGAACAAGCGTGGTATAGATACTATAAAAAGCCTCTTTTTGGGGGAAAACAACATATTTGATCCGCCCCTGGAAATAATGGATAAAGGCAATGTTTCCTGGAAAATAAGAAAAACGGAAAATCTGTGGGAGTATATCAATTCGCAATTTATAGTGGGTACGCGAAAATAATATGATTTTAAGTCAGCAGTAATAGTATTAAGAGGTTATCAAAATTGGATAAAAAATACGGAATTTGCGGTTTATGTTTTCATAGCCCTGGCTGTGGCGCTATTATACATTTTGATATAGAAGGTAAAATAGACTGGCTGGAACCGGACCCGGATGCTCCTTCCGGTAATATTCTGTGTCCCATTGCAGGCAGTGCAAAACAAATCGTATATTCTGACAAAAGGCTAAAGCATCCCTTAAAAAGGACAGGCCCTAAGGGGACATATGAATTTGAAGAAATCTCCTGGGACGAGGCTTTTGAGACTATTACCGATAAATTAAACGAACTGAAGAAGAACTTCGGGCCGGAAACGGTAGGTATTTATGCCGGTACAGGTTCCTATGAAAGATCTTTTAAGGATGTATTCCAGTTAAAGGGATCGAAAATTTATCTGGCATCAAGCGTATTATTTCCTTTCGGTTCTCCGAATTCATTTGGTGTAGGCGCACCGTGTTATACATCATTGGGTGTTCTTGCCCCAAAACTTACAATGGGATGTTTACACATCGATATGTTTTCCGATGTTGATAATTCGGATCTTATACTGGTATGGGGTACTGATCCCTCTACTTCCACGCCACCTGAGATGTTTAAACGCTTAAAAATTGCCTCTGAAGAAGGCGCAGAAATTATAGTAATAGATCCCAGAAAAACAAAAGCAACAGAGCTTGAAGGCAGTGAATGGCTTCCTATCAGGCCTGGGTCGGACGGCGCATTGGCTTTGGGCTTGTCTCATATTCTTATAAGAGATAATCTTTACGATGCAGATTTTGCCGAAAACTGGACTTTGGGATTTGATGAATTCCGTGAGTATGTAAAAGATTTTACGCCTGAATATGTATCAAAAATTACAGGAATAGATAAAGACAGAATTGAAAGTCTGGCCAAAAGCATTGCAGATGCCGAAGGCGCATCCTATGTAATGTATACGGGTCTGGAATATACAAAAAGCGGGGTTCAGAATATACGTGCAGTAATGGTATTGTGGGCGCTTGCCGGACAGCTTGATGTTGAAGGTGGAAGATGCTTTGCAAGAAAAGAAAATCGCATTCCAATATGCAAAAGCAAACAGATTGAAACTCCCGGATTTGAAAAATCAATCGGCAATGGCAAGTTTCCGGTTTATTCTTATTATTGCGGCGGAGAGCCCCATGCCAGCCTTTTGCCTAAATCCATAATAGATGCAGATCCGTATAAGATCAGGGCAATGATTATATACGGGGCATCGCTTATAACATCCTGGCCTAATCCGGGCCTTTGGCGAAAAGCTTTGCAGGAGCTGGATTTTCTGGTTACCATGGATTTGCAGTTTACAGCAGACGCTGCCTATGCTGACATAGTACTTCCTGCAACAACGGCATTTGAACAGTCATCTTATTGCTATTATGGGTCTTCATTAAGATTAAGAGAAAAGATAATAGAACCTCTTTATGAGGCAAGATCCGGTTATGATTTTTTTGCGGAGCTGGCCAAACGTTTAGGATACGGGCATCTCTATCCGCAGAATCAGAAAGAACTTCTCGAATATATATTGAGTGAATCAGGCTTTACGGTAGAAGATTTAATGAATGCCGACAGGAATGTGATCAAAATTTCCGGGACACGGACAGAATACAGAAAATGGGAAAAAGGTCTTTTGCGAAGCGACGGCAAGCCTGGATTTGACACACCTTCAGGTAAATTTGAAATAAAATCCACAATTCTTGAAAAATACGGATACAGCGGTATTCCCAAATATGAAGAAACTCTTGAAACGTATACAGTTAATCCCAAGTTGTCAGAAAAATATCCTCTTATTTTAGGAACAGGTCCTTTAAAACCCGACATGAAATCCTGTCTGCGCGCCATACCGGCATTTATAGAGATATATCCTTCTCCTGTTGTTCAAATGAATAAAATAGATGCCAAAGAACGTGGTATAGAAACGGGAAACAAAGTAAGTATTAAAACAGCCCGCGGTTCGGTGCTGATGAGAGCACTTGTAACGGAAAAAATAATGAAAGGCTTTGCTTATGCACAGGTTGGTGGTGGCGGCCCGTTGGGACCTGATGAATGGAAAGAGGCCAATGTTAATGAATTAACGGATATGGGACAGCTTGATGAAATATCCGGTTTTCCGGTTTACAAAACACTTTTGTGCCAGATAAAAAAAAAGAAACGGGAACGCAGGAAGATAGCCGTTCAGGACCCGGGTTTGGGTTGTGTGGGCTGATGGACTTTTTGGCTCTTCGCTGTTTTGTGTGGGTAAACAGTTGCCGCAAGGCATTTATTAACCAAGGTTTTTAGACAGGATTAACAGGATGGACAGGATGTTGCCGACCGGCCGGAAGCCGGTCAGGCAATAAACCATCGCCTGCGGCGATGAGGGTAATCCGGTGGAGAAAGAAGACGTAACCAACAAAGTAATCGGCTGCGTGTTTCAGACCGCTCTTCTGGAGCGGTCTGACAAATCACATCCTGTTAATCATGTAAATCCTGTCAGATAAGGTTTTGTTGTGGCCCTATGTTTATCGAATTGCATCCAAGGGTGAGAGTCACCCACACGAAATAGCGAGGAACCGACTTTTTTACGAGTCCATCAGATTCTTAAGGCTTTGATAATCCGTTTTTCCGCTTCCAAGAACAGGGATCTTATCAAGTTTTATTACCTTTCTAACATTGTGCAAACCGGATAAACCGCTTTGGCGAATAATATTATTTACTTCTTCACGTTCAATATCTTTTGCGGTATAAAGTATTATTTCAGGATGATATTCTGAAGATGTAGCTCCAACAGCAAGCACAGGCCCTTCTTCGTTTTGATCCGATAAAGCGTTTAAAAGAACGCTCTCTATAGCGGGAAGTGAAACCATTTCTCCGCCAAGTTTTATAAAACGTTTTAATCTGCCACAAAATGTTAATATTTTGTACATATCTTCTTTTACAAGATCTCCGGTGTCAAAGAAATATTTGCCTTCAAATTCAACAAAAGGTGATTTGGCATCATCTGTCAAGTAACCTGCAAAAACATTCGGCCCTTTCACCAGAAGCAATCCCTGTTCATCTGCAAAAACTTTAGTTTTCTTTTCAGGATGAATTATAGCATATTCCATAGAAGGAAGTATTTTGCCGATTGTTCCAGGAGAAGGATTTTTATCGGAATTTACACTAACAACAGGAGAACATTCAGTAATACCATAGCCTTCACACATTACTGCTTTGGGGCAGGTTTTGTTGAAAAGATCATAAACATGATCAGGGCATTTTTCCGCACCGGTAAAAACAAGTCTTATGCTTGAAAGATCCTGCGCCTTGGCTGCATTTATTATTCCATTAATAAAAGTCGGAGTTCCCAAAAGTAAGGAAACTTTATATGCAGCTATCAGGCCTGCAATTGAAACAGCTTCAGTGGGATTTGGGTGATACACGGTTTTAAGCCCTGCACATAACGGCAGGATAATAGTGCCGGCAAGCCCCAGTGAATGAAAAGGTGGAAGCATTCCAAGCAGGCGATCATTTGAGAAAAAGTGTAAAACCGTGGAAAAATCTTTCAAATTACTTATAAAATTATTGTGTGAAAGCGGAACCGCTTTGGGTTTTGCTTCCGAGCCGCTTGTAAACAAAATAGCTGCCGTATCCGATATTATTACCTTTGAAAGAGACTTTAAGGAAATACTGCTTTTTATAAAAGCCGATGCTTTTTGAAATGTTGATATGTTTTTTGCTATGTTTTCAAGTTCTACCCAGTTAACATCTATTGAAGAATAATCCAAACCCTGATTTTTCAGTTTTTCAAGCAAAGCTTTAGCAGTAATAATGTTTTTTACAGATGCTGTATTTAAGCAATGCTGCATAAAAATAGTCCCTACCGTCCAGTTTATCATAACAGGTATTTTACCGCTAAACATTACAGCAAGAAAAACAATAGCAGCGCTTACGGATGCAGGAAGCATTATTCCGATAACATTTCCGGGCATTTTTTCCATCTCTGTTTTTAATAACATAACCGCAATTACAAGTTCACGATATGTTTTTGCACCGCTTATTTGATCGGATAAAATAATTTTCCCCGGATTTAAGCGTGCCTGTGACAGAAAAAGATCTGCTATGGATTCTCCGGCAGGAAGGGTAAGGGGCGCTTGTGACTTGTCTTTAAACCATCCGGATGGTACATGTTTTAATGTTTCCACCTTTTTTCCGATTATTTGACCACATGCGGCAAGATAACAATCTCCAACGGTTTTAAGAGCACCAACATCATCTATGGTAAAACCGAATTCGTTTTCTATCCATCCCATAAGCTCAACTATTTTCAGACTGTCTAATCCCAGATCGTTAGAAAGCCTGTCGTTGTCGTTTATCGATGAGATTCCTGTGATATCATTCAAATACTTTGTAACAATTTTTTTTGTTTCAGATGGAACCAGTGAAGGGTCACCGATAATCTTATTAACTTCTGGTTCGGGCAGCAGCTTTTGTTCTGTTTTTTCCCACCAGAAATATGGAACATAGGTATTATGCAAAGGATCAGCATTATAGTAATTTTCCAGATATTGATTTATTGTCAGCCTGTCGGCAAGCCTTGGGATATCATCCGGTTCTTTAAATTCAACAGTAACTTTTCTTTTGGGAATAAAAAATATCCCATTTGCAAAAACGCTAAGAATATATTTACTGATATAACTAAAAACAGCCGGGGCTTTTCCTCCTGCATAACTAAAACTGCTGCCCCATAATCCTTTTGTCCTGACAAGTACTATTTTTATATCGGGAATTTCTTTTAAAATGTGTTCAACAATTGCGTTTCCTCCCACATCTTCCAGATAGCTGCGGTAAATATGCCCTGAAGGATATATAAGCACATTATCACCGTTTTTAATGGCATCAACGATATCTTTCATGGCCAAACGTATCTGCCCGCTTTTGCTTCGATCACTTTTCTCCATATCGGGAATTATAACGGGTCTTAAGTGTTTCATGATTTGACGGACAACAGGTTTGCTGGTCTGGACTTCATCACCAAGCGGCCTTGGTTTAAATGATTTATGCAGTAATGACATAACAATCACGGGATCTATTAAGGCCGGATGGTTCGGCAAAAAAAGTATCCCTTTGCCGTTTGGATTATTTATCGCATCAAGACCTGTAACCTGTAGTGAATAACGCAGTTTTAGTAATTGTATTAAGATAAATCTTATAATTATTTCAAACATGATTTATTTCCTTACGTTTTCGTATCGCTAAGAAACAAAACGAAGCAATTACTGAAAAAATTCCCAAAACTCCTATATTTGCTGATGGGCTAAGGCAGTTGTCCATAAATATAAACACCTGTCCTGCTATAAGCATTGCAGAAAAAGAGCAGAAATTCGATACTGAAATTATTCTTCCCTTTGAATCCGGAGACGGGCGAATCTGGATAAAACTTGTTACCGGAATAAGAAAAACTCCTCCACAGGCACCGGTTATAAAAAGGAAAAGAAAAAGAAATATCTGTCTGACACTTTCCGGCATCATGGGCGTAGTAAATGTTAATATTAATCCTATGCCCAAACCAAGAGAAGATGGAAACAATACACTTGACCATGGTTTTTTGGCAACTATTCTTGCAGCCAAGAAAGATCCGGCGCAAATACCTATCATCAGAGAAACGGTAAGAAGACTTGTCATGGTCCGTGTAAGACCAAGCTGAATAAGGCCGAATGTATTGATATGCAGTACTGCCAGAAGACTTAAAAAATAAAAAAAAGCATCGCCGATAATAGCTAAGAATAGTGCCGGATCTTTACGTATTGCAAAAAATTCCAATATTGAGTCGAGAGGCCCTGTAAAAGGAAAAGATACCGAAGTTCCCACAGGTTCCCGCTTATTTACTCCAAAGCTTACCAAAACTCCCAATAAGGCTACCAGCAATATTACAGCAGCAACCAGCACCTGGCCTAAATCGGCACCCCCAAAATCCCCCTTTTTATCAAGCACTATACCGGCTAAAGATATTCCTGCCAAAATGGCTGCTGTGCTTACAAATTTTACAACTGCATTGGCATGGCCGACATATATTTCCGGATAAAGCTCAGGGATGGAGCCGTTTAATGCAGGCCCGAAAATGGCAGATTGAAGCCCCATAATAAATATCATTGCAAGTATGCAGTTCCAGTTTACGCTTATAATACCGTATGCTCCGATTATCATTGCTATCAGTTCAAGAAGTTTTGCGCCTATAATTACTTTGCGTTTAGAAAAACGGTCAGCCATCCATCCCGAATATGCCGAGAACAATATAAAAGGAAGAGAAAAAAGAATTGTCGCTTTTCCCTGCAATGCACTGTTTCCGGCAACAACAGCCATCAACATAGCTGCCTGCTTAAAAAAATTATCATTGAAAGCGCCTAAGAAATAGGCGGATGCCATAGCAATAAATTTTGATCTTCCCTGTTTTATCCTTGATATTACTTCCGGTTCATAATTCATTCTATCTATCCGGTTTAAGAGTAAGATTAATATTATCTGTATAGTTTATAAAAATATCTTTATACCATAAATATCCATCTGAATATATAAGTTTATTTCTTTATAGTTGACAGGTTTTTATTGAATTGGTAAAAATATATCCGTGTAAAAAAGAAAGGTTTGATAATTTGTCTTAGTCAAATAAAGTTGAAAGGAAGGTTAGCAGAATATGAAAATAAAGCCATTAGTGTTACTGATATCTATTGTGGGAATCGCAGCCCTGTTTCTTTCAGGATCTATATTTGCCGGTGCAACAATTCCGGATATATTAACCCTTGAAACAAAGGGTTGTGAGATGAAAAAGGCACCTGTTCATTTTTCACATAAGAAACATGCTGAAGAATATAAAGCCACTTGTGGTGATTGCCACCATGACGAAAAAGGTAAGCCGTTAGCCGATCTTAAGGCAACAGATAAGGTGCAAAGCTGTATAGAATGTCACAAGAAACCGGGAGAAAAACCAAAAGGAAAAGACGCTCCTAAGCTTTCAAAAAAAGAAGCGCTTGAATATAACGCAGAAGCATTTCACCAAAACTGTAAAGATTGCCATAAAGAATTCAACAAGAAAAACAAGACAAAAGCAGCACCTACTACCTGTACCAAATGCCATCCAAAGAAGTAAAAGAAAGTAAATCTGTTTTTATTGCAATTTTTCAAGAAGTTGTTTTGTAAATATTAAATAAGTTTTGCAGGGCCGGTTTCTTAATAAGAAAATCGGCCCTTTTTTGTATCAAATTATACCTCACTGTTTCTAATTTTATTCTCCAAATTACTTCAGGCCTAAGTTTGTCGTGTTTTGTCATTTTCAATATGCTTCGATATCAATGTTTTCTTTTGTTATTCGGTTTTCTCCCTGAATGTGTTTTTTGTTAAAAACACTATAGCACGGGTTTTAAAACCAATATTATTTGCTCTGTAATCAACCCTATATCGGGTAGTAACCTAATTTTTATTGTAAAATAAGTGATAATGAAAAATAGTTGACATTTTAAGGTGTGTACGATTAGTTACATATCAAGAAAGATATTATACTTGTATTTTAAAGATGATATGCCACAATAGAGGTTATAATGGAAAAACCGCTGACAACTCTGACAACTGAACAAATTCAAAAGGCAATGAAAGAAGATTCTTATATTTGTGATGATCAGCTCGCTTTTGTTATTTATCTTTCTCTTGCTATGGAAAAACCTTTGTTGCTTGAAGGTGAACCTGGTGTCGGCAAAACAGAAGTCGCTAAAGTTCTTTCCAATATTCTTGGTCGGAAACTTATCAGATTGCAGTGTTACGAAGGTCTTGATGCCACAAGCGCCATTAGTGAGTGGAATTATGCAAAACAGCTTTTGAAAATAAAGACCACGGATGTATGCGGGGTTTCATATCAGCTTGACGATATTTTTACAGAAGAATTTCTGATACCACGCCCATTGCTTATGGCGATCAGAAGTGAAGAAAAAGTGGTTCTTTTAATCGATGAAATTGACCGTGCCGATGAAGAATTTGAAGCATTTTTACTTGAGATCCTTTCTGATTTTCAAATCACAATACCCGAAATGGGAACTATAAAATCGGTAAGTAAACCAGTGGTTATAATAACATCAAACCAGGTACGTGAACTTCATGATGCCTTAAAACGTAGATGCCTGTATCATTATATTGACTATCCGACGCCTGACAGGGAAATTGAAATTATCAAAGCAAAAAATCCTGCGATAAACGATCATCTTGCCAGAAAAATATCCGCTATTATGGCTAAATTGAGGGATCAGGATTTCCATAAGCGCCCGGGTGTTGCTGAAACGCTGGACTGGTCTCAGGCACTTACCATTCTCGAAAAAGACGATATTGATGAAGAGCTTATGGATCTTACCTGCGGATGTTTATTTAAATTCAAAGAAGACGTCAGACGTTTTAAGGATATGAAAAGCGAGGTGTTGATCGGGTCTGACGCCCGTCTTGAGGGATGAAAATTGGCTCAACCTCCTATAGCATCTGTCAAAAAGGTCAAAAGGGAGTTTAGCGAGAAGGACTATAAACAACGCTCCCAGAACCTGATAAAAAGTATTCTTTCGTTTGCCAATCTTTTACGTCAAAATCGGGTTCCGGTTCATATGACAAAACAACTGGATTCAATGGCTGCCCTTAAATATGTCAATATCGAAAGCCGCTTTGAATTTTATATGGCTCTCAAATCAACAATGGTAGCCAGCCATAAATATCTTCCCATTTTTAATCAGCTTTTTGATAGTTTCTGGAAAACAGAAGATGATTTTCCCGATATGGGTTGCAATGATCCTGAAAATGATATTCACGGTGAATCTCCTGAAAATAAAAATACTGCAAAAAATGCCGATGATGAGAACGGAGAAGAAGAAGTTGCAGGAATAATAACAAAAGAAACAACGGAAGAAGATAATAATCTACCGTCTGAAGAAGAAGCGCTGCCCGGTTATTCTTTATCAACACCGTTTAAGGAGAAGGACTTTGAAGATGTTAAGCCTGAAGAGCTTTATCTTTACGACGAATTATTTAAATCTCTACGGATTAATATAAAGGAAAAAAAGGGGCGAAGATACAAATCCAGCAATAAAGGTAAAATCATAGATCTTCAGAAATCTATACGCCAGTCAAGACAAAAAGGCGGGGAAATAATTAATATTTTTAAAAAAGAAAAAAAGCCTAAACGCTCAAAACTGGTGCTTTTCGCTGATGTAAGCGGTTCGATGGATGTTTACAGTACCTTTTTGATTAAATTTATCTATGAATTGCAAAAGCACCTTAGGAATACAGAAACCTTTGTTTTCGGCGCACAACTAAAAAGGATAACCGATCTTATAAATTACCGGTCTGTAAAGGTTGCTCTTTCCATGCTTTCGAATAATGTTCTGTTCTGGTCAGGCGGAACTAATCTGGGCGGAAGTTTTGAGGAGTTCAATGATAGATATGGCGGAAAGCTTCGTAAGAAAAGCAGAATTCTGGTGATATTGAGCGACGGATGGGATAAGGGCGATATTGATCTCTTGAAAAAACAGATGTCGATTTTGAAAAAAGGCTTTAAAAAAATTATCTGGTTAAACCCCAACTTAAAATATGATAATTATGAACCACTTTGCATGGGTATGTCTGCTGCTATACCCTATGTTGATTATTTTCTTCCATGCCATAATTTAAAAACTCTGGAAGCTTTTATAGAACTTATAAAAAAAATATAATACGATGAAAATTTATTTTAGGGAATTTCTTTCAAATGGATGATGATTGCGGAAAAGGTTGTGTGATGCACAGGGAATTTAATGAAAACCCTGAAGAAAAAGTGTTTGCCAATGCTGCTGAGCTTATAAAAGATCATGCTGAAAACCCGCGCAATTTCGGTGATATGTGTGAAGGGCTTGCAGATGTTTTTGTTTCGGCAAAAGATCCGGCATGTGGTGACACGGTGGAACTCTGGATAATTGTTGAAGAAGGAAAAATCTTTGCCATGCGTTTTCAATCAAATGGGTGCAAAAGTACAGTTGCGGAATTGAGCATGATGACTACTCTTGTGATAGACAAAACCATTGAGGAAGCTAAGAAACTGACGGAAGAAGATATTCTGGCTCCATTTGAAGGATTGCTTGGAAAAGAACAGGGTTGTCCTCTTTCCAGTATTAAAATTCTACAGGCGGCTCTTGAGGAATATGAAAAGAATCATTAATTTTTATATTTTTGGAGATTGTTATGGATATTTTTGAGGAAATCGTAGCCGCAAAAAAGTCTAATATGCCGGTTGTGCTGGCTACTGTTATAGAATCGCTTGGTTCGGCACCACGCGAAGAGGGTGCCCGAATGCTTATCAAATCCGATGGATCAATAGTCGGAACAATCGGTGGCGGAGCTATAGAAAAGAAAATTATTGATGAAGCTATGTCTCTTATGGGTTCAAAAGCTTCCAGGTTTGTTCGCTATGAATTGAAAGATATCGGCATGATCTGCGGCGGGGGAATGAGCGTTTTTGTTGAATCTATAGTACAGCAGCCTAAATTTTATGTTTTTGGTGCAGGGCACATAGGCAATGTTTTAAGTCAGATTGTGAAAATGCTTGATTTTGACGTAACAGTTATCGATAACAGGCCCGATTTTGCAAATAAGGAAAAACTGCCCTGGACGGATAATGTTATTGCAGATGATTATGTAAAGGCAATTGAAAAACTGGCTTTTTCGGAAAATACTTATATGGTTATACTGACGCACAGGCATGCTCATGATTATGAGGTTTTAGAAAAGCTAATAGAAAAGCCATACAAGTATATCGGAATGATAGGAAGCCGTACAAAGGTGGCTCAAGCTTTTCAGCAATTGCGCGAAAAAGGAGTAAATGAGGATATTATAAAAAGCATACATTCACCTGTGGGCTTAAGTATAGGCGCAAATACTCCGGCAGAAATTGCCATTTCCATTGCAGCCCAAATTGTTGCTGTGAGAAACAGTGCAGATGACATATTAAGCAAAAAGCTGTAACCTCTAAAAGTGGCGGAATCCATGAATATAATTTTACAAATAAACGATCTTATTGCCAAAGCGGAAGTATTTTGTCTTGCAACCGTGATTTCTTCTTCTGATGGTCACATTGCTCCGGGTGTAAAGACTATTATCTATAAAGACGGCACAATGGAAGGGGGAATCGGGGACAAAGAAGCCGACGGATTAATCCTTGATATTGCCTTAAAAGCATATACGCAACAAGAAAAGAAGTTATTGGAGATTAAAGACGGACTGGTCGTCTTTTTTGATTTTATATCAACCAGTGCAAAACTTATTATCTGTGGTGCAGGTCATATAGCAATTCCTCTTGCACGGTTTGCACAAGAAGTAGGTTTTGCAGTTACAGTGATTGATGACCGCCCTGATTTTGCCAACCAGGCTCGTTTTCCCGGATGTGAGGTTATAGCCGATGATTTTATTACATCCCTTCGTAGTATTTCAATAAACAGCTCTTCTTTTGTTGTTATCATTACAAGAGGTCATGAACATGATGCAGAATGCCTTGCAGAAATTGTACTGCAACAAACAGCTTATATCGGCCTCATCGGAAGCCGCAGAAGAGTCGGTTTTGTTCTGGAAATGCTGGTGAAAAATGGAATACCAAAAGAGCGGCTTGCAGATGTCTGCACTCCGATAGGAATTCCAATCGGAGCCGAATCACCGGAAGAAATTGCTCTTTCAATAACAGCTGAGCTTGTTTGTGTGCGCCGCAAGGGCGTAGGCCAGGCTAAGGCTTTAAGTGATGCCGTAAGAGGTATGAAATGACCGATAAGGAAATATTTGAACAATTGGCACAATTTCAAAAACAAAATATACCGGTATGCCTTGCAACTATTGTTAAGGCAGCTGGGTCAACGCCGCGCGAGGTTGGTGCAAAAATGCTCATCTGCGTGGATGGCAAAACTTATGGGTCAATCGGTGGCGGATGTGGTGAGAATCAGGTTCGCAGTGCATCTCTTCGCTGCCTTCTTACCGAAAAGAAACCGGCGCTTATAGAAGCAGATCTCACCGATGATCTTGGAACAAAAGGCGGAGATGTTTGCGGCGGTAAAATGCTGATTTTTGTTGAACCGTTTTTATAATAATGTAGCTGATGGATATTCTTAAAGCGCTTGATATAGATCTAAATGAAAGAGAACTTATCTGCTTTGTGGGAGGAGGCGGGAAAACTACCACCATGTTTGCCATAGCACAAGCACTCAAATCCTTAAATAAAAAGGTGCTTGTCACCACTTCCACACATATTTTCTATCCCGACCCGGTAAAAGAAAAATACGATAACATAATAATAAATAATTCAGAAGAAATCGGTATTTTTAATGGTATTGATAAAAGTACAGTCACCGTTTTTGGCTCTGACGTTGTAGATATTGCCAATGGGAGAAAACTCTCAGGACCAAACAAAGAATTTATAGAAAATCTTTTCAAAAAATTAAAGTTTGATTACATACTGGTAGAATGTGATGGCTCCAAAAGAAAACCTATTAAAGCCCCTGCCGATTATGAACCTGTAGTGCCTAACAATGCTACAAAAACCATAGGCGTTATAGGTCTTGATGCAATAGGCAATCCAATTGATGAAGAACATGTGCATCGAAATGAGCTTTTTTGTGATGTAGCAAAACGATCTCCGGGAGAAAGACTTGACGAAGAAGCAGTGGTTAACCTGATATTATCTTCTGCCGGACTTTTCAAAGGAGTGCCTAATGGAAGCGAAAGGTATATTTTGTTAAATAAAGCAGATGATGCTCAAAGAAGAAAATATGCAAAAAGCATTTCAGCCAGGTTGAAAGAAAAGAAGTTTCTTCCTAAATGCATCATTGCGGCAATGGCTGATAACAGATTGTATACATAAGCTGGAGAGTGGAAATGGTTTCAGGCATTATTCTGGCATCAGGGTTTTCAAAGCGGATGAAAAAAGAAAAACTGCTGTTGCCTTTATCAGGTATTCCTATGGTAGAATATATAATAAGAGCCGCGAAAGCATCTCATCTTGATGAAGTAATACTTATCTATAGAAATACGGGCATAAAAGATATTGGAATTAAATATCTGGATAAAATTGTATATAATGATCATGCTGACCAAGGGCAAAGCGCAGCAGTAAAACTTGGGGTCAGTGCATCGCATAAAGAAACGGATGCTTATATGTTTTTAGTAGGTGACCAGCCATTCTTAAGGGAAACAATAATTAATATCCTGATAGATAATTTTAAAAAAACCCCGAGTAATATTGTAGTTCCGGTTTATAACGGCAAAAAGGGAAGTCCGGTTATTTTTCCGGCAAGATATAAACAAGAACTTCTTGCTTTGTCTGGAGATACCGGTGGAAGAATTATAATTGAAGAGCACAAAAAAAAACTTAATCTGGTTGAAATCGAAAACACTGAAGCCGGAATTGATATTGATACCCAAAACGAATATGAAAAAATAATAAGATAAGATATTGCAGCATATAATATATAAATAACACAAGGAGGTAAAATATGGAACAGATTGTCGGCAAATTACAGGAATGGGCAGTTCTGTATGGCCTGAAAGTAATTTTAGCGATTGTTATTCTGGCCTTGGGTCGTATCATTGCCGGTTCAGTAAGGTCTATGCTGAAAAAACTTCTTCGTAAACATAAAGTGGAAGAAACTGTTGTTTCATTTGTTTCCAGTCTGGCTTATGTTTCCTTGCTGACCTTTGTTGTGGTGGCAGCTCTTGGCAAGCTTGGCATCCAGACAACTTCTTTTATCGCCATACTTGGTGCAGCCGGTTTAGCCATTGCGCTGTCTCTTCAAGGTTCATTGTCCAATTTTGCAGCTGGCGTACTTATGATCATTTTAAAGCCCTTCAAAGTAGGAGATTATATCGAGGCGGGAGGAACTTCTGGTACCGTAGAAATTATCGGAGTTTTTTCAACCGAGCTTAAGTCTCCGGATAATAAAAAGATCATAGTGCCAAACTCAAAGGCGATAGGCGATAATATCATCAACCACACTGCAAAGGCACAGCGTCGTGTCGATATAGTAGTAGGGGTTAGCTATAGTGATGATTTGGATAAAGTTAGAAAGGTGCTGCAACAAATTATCGAAGAAGACAATAGATTTCTTAAAGACCCAGCACCGGCTATTGTTGTGTTGGCACTTGCCGACAGCAGTATTAATTTTGGAGTCAGAGCTTGGGTGAATACAGCAGATTACTGGAATACCTTTTTTGCTACACAGGAGAAAATCAAGAAACGTTTTGATACCGAAGGAATTACTATTCCATTCCAGCAGCAAGACATTCATATCCACAAAACGGAATAGTTTAATAGCAGGCTTCTTATTTTCTTAAAGGTTTTTGAAAACATTATAGCATTTCTCATACCTCCATGATCGCTTTTTCAATAGGGGTATTATTTTGAGAAATGCTATAATTTCTTATTTCAAAAACTTGATCCTGCCATTAATACTTATTTGAAATTCTAAAGATAAAACGCATTCCCCCATACACCGGAAGATTAATCGCTACAATATTTATAGCAAGAATACAAATCAGATACTGCCATGAAGGCAGGTTTGCCAGACCGGCAAATACAGTTTTTTCAAGCCCGGGCCATAATGCATGGGCGCAATTCACATTAGCGGCAGGAGGGAGAAAGTAGTAACTGATTAATATAAGGATACCAAAAAGTACCCCCGATCCTATCCATGAATTCTTTGAAATTCCACCTTTTTTGTAGGCCACAAAAAGCAAAACGGGAACCGCATAGAAATGATTGGCAACCTGAAGCCATAACCAGATATCGGCATTTAGAAGATAGTAGGTTGTGCCGAATGGAAATTTGCCTGCAATCAGCCAGACCAAGGTTTCAAAAACCCAAAACAAATGATGAATAAAAAGGCTGATAAGAGAGACTGAAATCAGCATCCGGCTGTTTTTCAGAATGCCAATGCCTCCTAAAAGTGATGCAATATGAGAAATCCAGAATAATTCTTCAGGAGATTGTTTTATAATACAATAAACGATACTGTAAATAAAATGACCAACCAGCGACCATCCCAATAAAGGATATAGCCACGGACTGGTTTTATGTTTAAAATTACTTACAACCATCAGCGATTTCTGCCAAGCACATTATGTACACATACCGGAATAACGGTTCCGTCTTTCTGGGGGTAGCCATTACAACAACGTCTTGCCCTTGAAAGATCGAATGTGTCCACATCCTGAAATGAATGTATGAAAATGGATTTTATTTTTCTTTCACTGACTTTAAATACTTTTTGCGGATTAAAACCTGATTCCGGAATACTGCTGATGTGACGCAACAATTCCCGGATCGCATTTAATGCTTTTTTGGATTCGGGATTACTTGCCGCAGGTCCTGACCAGAGTTCATAAATACTTTTTTTGATCTGTTCATGAGAATCTTCATCAAGACCGAAAATGCCCTGGTTGGCAATAATATCCAGCCAGGCAGGGACATCCATCAGGTGGTTAATCGATACATACCCACCTTCGTCAAGCATAAGATAAAAGGCAAGTGAAAAACAGGCCGGGTGGGAACAGGGCAGGGGGGTAAAATCATCAACTTGCACCTGGCCGGTATTTCCTAATAACTGAATTATCTCAGGCAGTGTAAGCCGCTTTTCGGGAACCGCAAGATCTCTTGCGCGTCCTTCATATACCATGGGCTGGATCATCAGGCTGATAATATTATCGGTTGAAAACAACAAGTTTATCATATCGTGCAATGCGTGTTCATTTAAATCCCGCATAGCGGTCATGGTGAGGCTTGTTGAAATATCAGCAGATATGAGGCGATCAAGAATCATTTGTTTTTCTTTGACTAGTGGCAGGCCTCTAAGCTTTTGGTAAATATCATCATCAAATCCGTCAAATTGAAGAGAAATAACCACATCGCGCGCCTTTAGTTGTGAAAGAAGCTCCGGCTTTTTAAGAAGATGCAATCCGTTTGTTGAAATACTTACACGAACTATTTCCGGGCGGTTTAAAGCATTATCAATAATGGCCAAAAGGTCAGGATGAATGAGCGGTTCACCTCCGGATAAATTCAAGACATCAATCTGTTTTTCCGCTTTAATAAGATGATCTATTATGTTAGAAAATTCTTCAACAGACAGTTGCTCATTACTGCCCGCATCCACCAGACATATAGGACAATTCAGATTGCAGTTTTGTGTGATTTCAATAATCGGCAGGCAGAGATGTTGTTCATGACGTTCACAAAAACCACACCCTTTTGGGCATGGCATTTCAGCGTTTCCATAACTTTTTACAGGTTGAGAAGCTGGTTTGACATAATGAAGCGTTTTTATATAGTCATTAACATCCGCTCTTACAAATACCTTGTTAATACCATGAACCGGACAGAGCTTTTCAAAATAAAGGTCATTGTTTATATTAAGAAGTTTTGTAGGCACCAATTCCCTGCAGACCGGACAGGTGGATTGAGTAATACCAAGTAGTTTATGTGCTGACATAAAAGTTTTCATCCTGTTGGCGGTAAAAAAGATTATAAGTACAGGCTGGAATAAGTTTTCCGTCTTCACATGGAACCTGATCCGGACATAGAACAGTTCTGGAACAGTCAAATGTGTCTTCATCCATATGCGAATGTATACAAATTATACGTACGGCTGATTCCGTCTTTTCCCTGCGTTCGGAAAGGCTCAACGGTTTGCCTGCCGGAAATATTTCTTTTACGAATTGCTTAAATACGGGCAGTATATCCGTCCGGTTTTGGGCATACAGACGATTTACTATATCTGTAAAAAAGTCCTGATCATCTTTAACCCGCAGCAAATAAGAATCTTTTAGCATGTCATGTTGTTCGGCAGTACTTAATACATTTGAAAACGGTAAAAACAAAGTATCCAGTTTGAACAGATAACACAGAGAATAGCATAACGGATGGGCGGAAGGTCTGGAAATGAAATCACCGGGTTTTATTTCACCTTCAATCCCGTTACATAAAAGCTGAGTTGCGACATCAACAGGAATATGCCTTGAGCGCTGAAAGTTCCCGCCACCTTGTCCGGTATAGGTCATGGTTTGAATTGTAAGGCTTAATATGTGATCATTGTTTCTTATGAGATCAATAAGTTTGGGCAGTTGGTCTTCGTTTTCATCCTGAATAAGGACATTTAATAACGTCATCCTTACACCGGCTTTTTTTAAATTATCAATCGCTTTAAGTTTGGTTTCAACAAGGTCTGTTCCATGAATCCGGATGCTTGATTCGGAAGAAAAAGTATTAAATGACAATATAACATATACACCAAGCTCAGCCAGCCGGTCACAGAAAGATTGATCTTTTGCTAAAGTAATACCATTGCTGTTAAGAGTGACACGACCAATTTCCGGCCGTTTGCATATCCTTATTATATCGAAAATATCAGGATGAAGCGTGGGTTCTCCGCCGGTAATATTAAACAGATCGCATTCGCCGCTTTGTTCAATCACATTGTCTACACGATGCCTCATTTCTTCAAGGGAAATATTATAAATTTTATCCGAGCGGTTATAAGTAAAACATATCGGGCAGCGAAGATTACAGGCATTGGTTACTGATATAACCGGCAGTTGACAAGGTGTTGCATGCCAGCTGCATGGGCCGCAGTCATGAGGGCATCCCTTTCTGCTGCTTTTTTCATTGCCGGAAGATATTAACGGTGAATGATCATGCCTTGGTTCGCTTATTCTTTCAAGGTACCAGTTTACATCACCTGCAATCAACGCAGAATCATCTGTGCCGCATGTATGACAAAGCCGTTGTTGCCAGACTTTATTGTCTTTAAACACAATACGAGCCGGAATAATTTTTTTGCATTGACGGCACATGCCGCGAACAGTTGAAAAATATGTATAGTTGCGATCAAAAAGTCTGGACACAAATCTCCTCTAACATCATCATGTAAATTTTTGGGTCATAAAACATCTCTAATTTAACAGGTTCTAATGTAAAAGCACCTTCGGAAATAATTTGTTTACCGGTTTTAATAAGATATTTGAAACTGTTACTGCCATTGGTTTCGGGCATTGTAGTTATTTGGCATTCGAGTATATCGCCGGGAGCTGTTTGTGCTTTATATTTTACATAGTCAATTGTTTTAAGCAGGCCAATATATTCAAATTGACTTGATACCGCCATAAGAAAAGCAGCAGATTCCACTGCAAGTTGTAAAATCAGCAATTCAGGAAATTCTCCTTTTCTGCCCCAGCGCTTTAAAAGAGAAAACTCCTCAAATGAAATGGCCTTTCGGGTGCTTATGGATGTATTTTCGCAATATCGGATAATACTGTCAACCAAACGGAATTTCATTTACTTTCCTTTTACTATAATCCGCCATCTACAATAATTTCCTGAGCATTTATATAGCTTGCATCTTCGCTTGATAAAAAATAGATAACAGAAGCGACTTCGCTCATTTTACCAGGCCTTCCTGCAGTACAATGTTTTAAATATTCCTCTTTTCTTTTTTCCGGGACCATACTACTGACACCGGATTCCAGCATACCAGGCGTTACCATATTCACGCGAATTTTATACCGGGCAAGTTCTTTTGCCAGTGAAACTGTAAAACCGAATACTGCTGCTTTTGTTGTAGCATAATGTACCGGAACTTCAAGGAGTCGTTTTCCGGCAATAGATCCGATATTAATAATTACGCCTTTTTTGGCGGCTATCATGCCTCTTGCGACTGCCTTGGTTGTCAGAAACATGGATTTCAGATTAGCATTAATAATATAATCCCAGTCTTCTTCTTCAATCAGAGCAAAAGGCATAACCTGAGTTGCACCGGCATTGTTTATCAGAATATCTATAGCAGGGACTTGTTTTTCAATTTGCTCTATCATCTGTGCTACCTGGTCCGGCTTGGTTAAATCCGCCTGAATAGGAGTAGCCCCAGTCTTTTCGGCAATTTTTCCGGCGTTTTTGCTATTTTGATGAAATGTAAAAAAAACCCGATCATTTGCCTCAGTATAACGTGCTACCAGCACCTGGCCCAATTCACCGCTTCCACCAGTGATCAAAACAGTTCTATTCATTTGTTTTCTCCAATGTACTTTCAACCAGATTTATCATGGTTGAAACTCTGAATCTTTTCGGAAAATCCTGAATGGTAAGGCCATTTTGGAGTTCTTCTTCCGGGATTTCCGTCATGTATTTTCGAATTAAGGTAATAGCTTCTTTAGTATATACGCCTTCTACTTCAAGCGGGATATCTCCAAGTTCTTTTTGAATCTGTTTTTCGAATTTACGGGCAGAAAGCTTGATCTTAAAGTATTGTTCAAGCTGAAAAATCAGATCCAGTAAATCCAGCGAATCCGCACCAAGATCATCAATCAATTTGGATGATTCATGTATGTCAGCGCGATTGATATCTACTACTTCGACCAGACAATCTTTTATACCATTTAATATATCTTCTCTTGTCATCATCTACCTAATCTATAATTGTTAATATATGTTGAATATCATTTCGGCCGGGTGGCAGCGGGTTTTCATCCGGGTATCCTAGCGCGATAAGACACACCAGTTCTCTTTTATCCGAAATGTTTAAAATCTGTTTGACTTCATTTTCAGCCGCAAGAAATCCGGAATATACACATGTGCCCAATCCTTTATCGTGTGATGCCAAAAGAAGATTTTGCACAGCCATACAAGCGGATGCGTAGCTTCCTGTAATTTTAGCTGCGTTTTCATCATATCGTTTAATTAAAAACCGCGGTGGTTTTTTAATATCTACCATGATTAAAACAGGTGCGCTTACAAAAGAAATAAAATTACCTGCATATGTTTTTATAGGATCATCAATTCCGGATTCTCCATCACCAGACTGTGACCATTTCTTTTCCACCACAGAAGAAATTTGTTGTTTTACTTTATGAGAGCGGATGATGGTAAATCGCCAATCCTGACGGTTCATGGCATTTGGCGCCATAACGGCATATTCAATAAGTTCAAACAACAATTCTTTTGCCGGTATTTTTTCTAAAAAGCGGTGTACACTTCTTCGGTCTTTTATGGCCTTTAACAAATCCATTATAAGCTATATCCTCCGTCAATCCGAATAACCTGGCCTGTAATATAAGAACAGGCATCGGAGCACAAAAAACACACCAGTTCGGCAACCTCAACCGGTAATCCAAAACGGCGAAGGGCAATTTTTTTAAGAATTTCTTCTCCGTATTCATTGCGAACCCGCTGTGTCATTTTAGTTTCAATACAGCCTGGAGCAATACAATTAACAAGAACTCCCTTACGGCCAAGTTCGAGAGCCATTACACGTGTCATTGATTCAAGTCCTGATTTTGAAGCGGCATAATTAATCTGACCCCGACCTCCTCTTGTTGCAGCTATGGAAGAAATGTTTACAATTCTTCCATAGCGGTTTGTTATCATATATTTTGCAACACTGCGGCATAAATAAAAAGCCCCGGTCAAATTAACATCAACTACATTTTTCCATTCATCATCATTCATTCCAAGCGCAGGCTGTTCTATATTAACAGAAGCGCAGTTTATCATTATATCCAGGCGCTTTTCTTTTTCAAAAATCAATTCACACAACTGATCCGTCTGGTCTGAATTTTTTATATCCAGAGAATGCAAGCTGCATGATGAAAGTGTTTTTGCAAACTCTTCGGCACGCGACTTATTTTTATGTGCTGTAAGATGAAGTTTTATATTCATATGTGACAGTTTTTCTGCTATGGCCTGTCCGATATCGCTGCTTACCCCCACAACAAGTGCAACTTTTTGATTATTTTGGGTCTTATTAATTGCCATGTTTTGCATTACCTAAAATTATTGCGGCATTTTGTCCGCCGAATCCGAAAGAATTTTTTAAAATATTAGTGCCGTTAAATTCTCTCGGGCTGTTCACAATATGATCCAGTTCACATCCATCTCCGGTTTTTTGTAATGATCCATTGGGATGTAGTATATGTTGAACAAAACCCTGAATACATGCGGCTGTTTCAATTGCCCCGGCGGCACCGATAAGATGTCCGACAAGAGATTTGGTAGATATAACAGGAATGCTTTTCCATTTATCTCCAAAAATTCTGCGTAACATAGTGGCTTCCACCTTATCGTTTTGATAAGTCCCTGTACCATGCGCGCTGACAGCATCAATTTCATTTGCTTTAATATTTGCATCATTTAAAGCATTTCGAACAGCTTGTTCTCCGCCGGTTCCTTCCGGATCAGGAGCGCTTAAATTATAAGCATCTAAAGATGTGCCATACCCTTTAATTTCCGCATAAATGAATTTATTCATTTTTAATGCCTGATCTAAAGGTTCTATCACAAACATGGCGGCGCCTTCTCCTATAACGGTTCCGCTTCTGGCGGCATCAAAAGGTCTGCACGCACGCGCTCCAAGGTCACTATTTGTATTCAATGCCCCCAGTAATTGAAAGCCTCCGATACCTAATGGATTGATCATGGAGTCAAATCCACCGCATAGAGCCATATCATAAGAACCGTCCCTGATACGCCGAAACGCATGCCCGATTGCCTGAGTGGATGCTGCACAAGCACTTACATTTGTAATTTTTAATCCGGGAACACCATATACTGCTTCAATCAGTTCACATGCAATATCTAATGGCATCTGAAGTGGCCGTGCACCATCTTTTAAACTTCTTTGTAAAATATCTTTAAGCTGCGTACTTTTGTTTTGAATAATCTTTTGAAGGTCGATTGTTTCAAGTGATGTCCCTATATGTAAAAGTGCTTTGGGGTTAAGATTTATTATTCCGGCATCTTTCATAGCCTGATCGGCGGCATTTAATGCAAAAGATATTTTAACATCTTCTTTAAATATTTTATCATATTCACTGAAGCCTGGTATTTGATGTTTAATTTCGCCTGCAAGGTGTACTTCAAATTTACTACTGTCAAAACGTGATATTTTTGATATGCCGGATACATCCTTGGAAATAGAAGACCAGAAAATATCAATTCCAACGCCAAAAGGCGAAACGCATCCGATACCTGTAATAACAACCCTTCTTTTCATTTATTTATCTCAAGCGAAAATTCAAATCGGGTCCCGTGCGTACCGATCATCTGCCGATTATTAGTAATACCCATCGCGGCCCCTGCAAGAAAAAGAGCAGGCGCTGCAGCAAATGTTCTGCCAATAACCGCTGAAAGTGGATCATATACTTTTTGGGCAGAACAGATTACTTCAATATTTTTTACAATGCCATAGATTTTTCTGTGGTGTTTTATAGCGGTTTCGTCAGATTCAAGTACAAGATATGCTCCGGCAGATGAAGGATAGCTGTTTTCTCCCAAAATATTTTGTTGTTTTAAATAAGCAACGGTTGGCGGGGAAGAGGGAGTATCTGCGGCGCCGACCAGCACGCAATCGGCTTCACCTTCTTTGACTGCTTTGTAACCTTCAAGTATCGCGCAGGCAGCCTGATCCTCCCATGGATTAAATATCATGTTGGGACCTTTTACGCCTAGTATTAAAGACAGGATGCAGGGTGGAATATTCGGAAGTATTTTAAATGAGTTTAACGGATTAAGAGACGGCAATCCCTTTTCTCCGAACAAAATTTCTGAGAAATTGCCATCTTCATCCATACATTCTTCAAGCATTTCCCTGCTTTCGCTTATATTTGCAGCAGTAAGTCCGGTTGCTGAGAAAATTCCTATGCGATGTGGCGCAAACCGTTCTGTGATACAAGCCTCATCGGCAGCTTCTTTACCGGCAAGACAGCCAATAAGAGCGGCTGTAGACATAAATTTGATGTGTTTACGATTAAACTGTTTTGATGCATCCTTAAAATCGGCAACAGAGCCAACACCATAATTTTCTAATTGTGTGCCGTGAAATTCAGATAAGGGTTCGAGATGAACAGGCTTCTTTTTTTGAAGAGATGAATAAAAAATATTTTTCCCTATTCCAAAAGGAGAAACAATACCAATTCCTGTAATTGCAACTTCAGGCATTATTTTCACCCAGAAGAAAAGCAAGCATTTCACTTCGCCTTTTATC
This sequence comes from Pseudomonadota bacterium, assembly GCA_018817425.1. Taxonomy (NCBI): domain Bacteria; kingdom Pseudomonadati; phylum Pseudomonadota; species Pseudomonadota bacterium. The sequence continues at coordinate 40,071 of JAHITX010000131.1, read as the reverse complement.
AAGATATGAATTTTCAATTTCACGAAAAGAAAAAACCAGGCGGGCATCGCCGATTTGTTTACCACTTCTTGTGATCCGGCCTTTTATTTTTCCACCTATTTCATTGATAGATTCAATATCGACTTCATATACAAGGCAATCGCCCGGTTTAACAAAATCGCGAAATTTGGCTTTTTCAATCAGAGAAAGTAGTGCTTTCACATTTCGGCCTTCATTATTTCGAACCGTTTCTTCAAGAAGCAACCCGGCTACCTCAGCGAGCCCTTCTAAAATAAGAACACCCGGCATGACAGGTTTTAAAGGGAAATGGTCATCAAAGAAATCTTCGCTTAAACTTATATTTTTTGTTGCTTTTGCATACTTGCCGGGTTTCCAGTCTGTAATCCGGTCAATGAGTATAAATCGCATTTTTCTCCTGTAAGACAATTTTCGGTATTATTTACCTGGTCTTTGAAAAAATGATCGTCTGAAAGTCCACAGCACAAACAATATACTTAGTATAAAACAAAATTCGGTTATTTCTTCCCAGAAATCCATCCAAAATAATGAATCATCATAACAATGAAACAAAACAAACCGAAAGATAGCAAAAGACATTGTGCCTATTGCTGCGGCAAAAACAAGTTTTGCAGTATGCACGGCATTTTTATTTTTCCATAATATAAAGGTAGCAGCCAACATTAAAATAGATGCCACAACAGGTAAATACTGCATTTCAAACAACTGATAAATGACCGGATGGCTGTAATTGTAAGCAATATCCACAATAATCGTGTTATAAGAAACCATTTTTAATTTAGCGCAAACAGGCATCAGAGCTATACCGGAAAAGGCAATTCCTGTAAATATTAATACTCTTTGCAAACCGCAGGTAACATCGTCATATTTTATGCATTTGCGGCATAATCCGGTCAGTGAGCAGGATTTTTTTTGATCGGAATAATGGAGCAGATATTTATCTATACCTTCAAAAAGACCGTATAGAAAAAAACCAAAACCAAGAAGCATACCGACAATATGCAGGTATTCAAACAAATAGGAATCATGATTAAAAAAAATATAATTAGCAGCACAACTGTTTTCTCCATTAAAGAAGAAAAACATGGAGTATTTGATTGCGCGCAGTTCGGGTTCGGTCTTCTTCCAAAGGATAACAATAATTATAAATGATAAAAGCGTATACAAAGGTTTGATAACAATACCGTTAAACACGGCAACCCATTGTAAAACAATTGGTGTGGTCTTAAACGGAATAGGGATTTGTTTTCCCGAAGCAGCTATAAAATCGCAGTCTGATTTTTGACAAATACTTCCAGCGGCGGCAATCCATGCCTGCATCCCACCTTTTATATTAAATGCTTTTATATCAAGTTTTCTTAATTTTCGAGTAATATCAATACTGGCAAGGCCGTTCTCACAAATTATATAAACTCTTTTGGATTTCAGATTTGTTATCTGCCCGTTTGAGAGATCTTTTTGTGAAAAAGCATCATATGGCATGTTTTGAGCCGATTGTATATGGGCTTTGTCAAAATCAATACTATCTCTTACATCAAGAACAGTAATGCTTCCCGGATCTGATTGCAGCTTTTTTATAACTTCTTGTGCGGATATGGTTGGAACATTGGAAAAAATATAATATAATGCCGGTGGAATAATTAAGGCGATTGAGATAAACAGGATAAAAACAGTTTTTGCAAATCGGGTCATGGCGTATTTACCTTATGCAAATGAGCAAATAAAAGAGTGAATGATATATTAAAATATTTTTATCATAAATGGTTTAACTATACCGATAAATGGCATCCTTTTTTATCCGTCTATTATCTTACATATGCATGCGATTTTCGCTGTCCATATTGCAGCGATGGTTCAAAGCGTCCTTACTATGCCCTGCCTGCAGAGGTACTTCCGGGAAAATCCGTAATCTCTCTTATTGAAAAAATACGCTCGCATTGTGATTACCTTGTTATTACCGGTGGCGAACCTCTTAACCATCCGGATTTCGAATATATCATGCAAAGAATCGGAAAACTTCGTTTCAAACAAATAGTACTTACAACAAATGGTTATGATTTAGATATTTATTTGTCAGTTATAACAGCAAACATTCATTCACTGGTAATCAGCCTTGATGCGCTTGACCATACCAAAGCTGATGCCTGGTACGGTATTGGAAAAGGCTCATTGAAAAAAATTATTTCAAATATAAATCTGGCGGCTAATCAACCCGGCCGGAAATATGAAATGCTTATTTCCAGCGTTGTTACTCCTGAAAACATTAATGATCTATATGATGTTTATCATTTTGCAAAACAAAATAACTGTACTTTTGCTGCCTGCCCGCAACTTGTTGGCGTAAAAGCGCATGCGTCACTAACCGATAACCCCGACTATAAACAATTTTATGACTTTCTTATAGCCGAAAAGCAAAAGGGCGGTCCGGTTTACGGCTCTTTGCTTTATCTTGAATATATGAAAAATTTTAACAAATTTACCTGTTATCCTTTTACTATGCTGGTTGTATCTCCCACTGGAGATGTATTTTATCCCTGCCTTGAAATCGGAAATCTTGCCGAAAACCTTTTGGAAAATAACTATTTACACCAAATCAGATTAAATGCCAAGAACAAGTTTGGCTCTCAGCCCGATTGCGGCAGGCAATGCCATTCTGCATGCGCTCTTGGCTTTTCCCTTATACTTACTTACCCTTTTTCAATATTTAATGAATTGTATTTGATGCTTAAACAAAAATTAAAAACGCTGTCCTAATTTAACTTCTCTTGTCATCTGATAATAATCAAAAAGATTGGCCAGCCGCTGTTTTCCATACAAAATTGTTTCTATAGACCCGCGGCAGCTTGTCCAGCAATTGTTGCATGTGTTCGTTTTATGCATTTTGGTAAGATTATGCAAGATGGTTGACATATTGTCCGTAAAAATATTTCCTGCAGATTCATCCAGTCTGTCTATACAAAGCGATATGCTACCTTGTGAATCAATATTGATAAGATTCTTACCGGTAAAGCATAATGGTTTGTCATTGTTCCCGTTTCCCTTGGAAATACCGGTCAGGTAATCTCTTAGTGCCACAAAGTGCCGATATTTGTTATGAAGCGATACCAAATGATCACTGATTGTTTTCTCATTTTCTACCGGTTTAAAATTACCCCTATTGTTTGAATAGTAAGAAATAAGATAAGTCACTCCGATATCCTTGCAAAGGTGAATCAATGGTTCAATATCTTCTATATTATCATCTCCTACAGTTGTAATCATATGTATGCGCTGATAGGGATGTGTTCTGTTTTTGTTTAATATGTAAAGTGCTTCTACCGCCCTGTCAAATGCTCCTTCTTTACCGCGCATCTTGTCATGTTTTTTTGGATCGGCATAGTCCACAGAAACACTGATTTCATAAAGACCTGCCTTAAAAAGATCTTGTGCAATATCTTTTGTAACATACCATCCGTTTGTTATCATTACCCCGAAATTATCTTTTGAAAGTACTCTTGCAATTTCGATAACTTCAGGATGCAAAAGGGGTTCGCCACCACCGATGGAAATTACCTGAGGGCCTATGTCTTTTAATTTTTCCGTAATTATTTTTACCTGAGAAAGGGATAACAGAGGCTTTTGGGTATGCGGTGTCTTCCAGAAATCACAAATATTGCATTTGAAATTGCATTGATACAAAATCTGCAAATTCACATGAATTATTCTTTTTCTTATAAATGAAAGAGCATATTTGATTTTTTTACTGTGTTCATTAAATAAGGTTCGTGCCATAGATTTAAGCTAAAAGCCATATGCCGGGTTTTTAATGTCAAATTCCATATCTGAAAAGCAATTGTTAATTTTAATGTCTGAATAGTAGTACATTTCCAAAAGCTCATTATCCCATCCATATACTTCAATTTTTATCGGCAGCATCAGTTGCTTATCTAAATAAATATATATGATATGACCGTAATAGCATTGTTTCCTGGGGAAAACTGCTTTAATTAAATATGTTTGGCGACCATCTAATATATATTCTTTCTTTATTTCAATAGATACTTCCTTATTTGTTTTGGCTTTGTTGTAATTATTTTCAATCAGATCAATTATATGACTAAAATCTGATTCAAAAACAGTGTGGCGGTTGTACTTCATATAAAACCAGCCTCCGGGATCTAATGAAAGATTAATAAATCCAAGAAATTTGCCAAGATGTATTTTTAATTTGTTTTCGTATTTGCCATGAACATAGATTGCTTCAGCGCCTTCTCCTACTCCTTCTGTATACTTATAATAGTATGACGCAGGCTTTTTGAACTTGAAAATAATATATTTTTCTTCAACCAGTTCATCTTTAAGCCGCTCTTTTTTGTGAAACATACAGGAAAAATCTGATACTTTGCTATAGCTTTGCCTGCACTGTTTTATGAAAAGATCCAAATCAGCTGAATAAGCCTGTGCAGCATATGATGATAAAAAAACAAATACTACTCCAACCTTAAGCGTATATTTGTATTTTCCGATAAGATTGCCGCAAATTTTATTTATCATCTTCTTACTCTTTGCCTGCCTCATTATCTTACAGGACAAACTTCTTTGGTTGCTGTAGAAACGGGATGATAATCTATGGTAGATTTCTTTTTAATCAACTACCTATCACTTTAGTTCTTGGACAGATGAAATGTAAATAATAAAATATCGGACATATCATTATTTTCATAGTTCAGACCGGGGTTTGATTTATAATAAAAGATTGTCTTTCTATTAAGCTGTTTGACCGCCATCAACAACAATAGTTGTCCCTGTCATAAACCCTGAATCATCTGAAGCCAGAAACAAAGCCACCTTTGCAATATCTTCCGGAAGGCCATAGCGTCCCATGGGTATTTGTTTCACCATCATATCAACAAGGTTTTGATCAGAAAATATATGCTCTGTTCCCGGTGTCCGGATCACCCCCGGAGAAATTGTATTCACACGGATTCCATGTGACGCAACCTCAATAGATAGCTGTCTGCTAAAAGCAATTACGCCTCCTTTTGTTGCGGCATGGGATACTGAATTTCCATGAGCTGCTACCATCCCGGCAATAGAAGCGGTATTGATGACGGAGCTTCCTTTGGATTTGACCATCAGAGGAAGTGCTGCTTTTGTTATTACGAAGATCAAATTTAGCTCATTTTTGATAGTAAAGTCCCAATCTTCAAAAGACATTTCCATCATCGGAGCGAAGCGGGCAGCACTGGCATTGTTATAGAGCACATCAAGCCGGCCATAGGTCTTTTCCGTCAATGCTACTAGCCGTTTGGCGTGTTCAGCGTTTGTAAGGTCAATAGGCTCCAGTGAAACCATCTCACCACCAGCTTCCCGAATTATGCGGACCGTTTCCTTATTGTCTTCCACTTTTAAATCACAGCCAACGACCTTAGCACCTTCCTTTGCAAACAGGATTGCTGCAGCCTTTCCCTGACCACCGCCTGTTCCGGTTATAAGTACTACCTTATTTTCTAATCGTCCTGCCATATTAATATCTCCTGATTGATATTATTAAATTTTAATTCAATTTTAAACTACCACAGCCTTAAAACATCAAGGGGAGTCACGAAGCCATCATAAAAGAAGATTATGACTGTCAAAAATCCTTATTGCTCTTGTGTTTCCCGGTGAATATTACGGGTAAAAAGATTATACAAAACAGGCAGCACAACAAGAGTTAGCAGACCTGAAACAAAAATCCCGCCCACTGAAGCAATGCCGATACCATAGCGAAATTCACTTCCCAACCCCCGGCCGACAGCCAGAGGCAGCATTCCCAAAATCGCAGCCGAAGTGATCATGATGATGGGACGAAGTTCATCAACTGCGGATTGAACCATAGCTTCATGCCGGGGCAAACCTTGGGCAATATATTGATTCATCTTTCCCATGATAAGAATGGCATTGTTAACCACAATTCCAATAAGCATAACAGCTCCTAAAAGAATAAAAATATCAATGGGTTTGCCAGCTATGTAGAGCGCCCAGATAAAACCGATCAGCGCCATCGGTATGGTAAATAAAATAATAATTGGTTGTTTGAAAGATTCCAGAATGGCTGCAAGAAGCAGATAAGTGAGTACGATAGCAATAATTCCGGCTTCCATAAACTTTTCGCCGGCTTCTTCCATATCCTCGGTTTTGCCGAAGAAGCGATAAGTATAGCCTGGAGGCAAATTGCCTTTTTGGTCAATAGCCCGGCTCAGGTCTTTTACTACTGTGGCAAGTGGCGTATTGCCGCTTAGATGTGCATATACAAGTGAAACGCGGCTCTTGTCTTTTCGGTTAATAAGAACAGGTGAAACAGTTTCTTCTACCTTTGCAAAATTATCAAGAGTAATCGGATGTCCCGGTCCTCCTGGAAAAAGAAATGCTTTTACCTGGTTTTTACCTTCTTTTTCTGCAAATTTAACTCTAATGTCGTAAGTGCGTGCGCCTTCTTTGTAGGAACCCGCAATGATACCCTCCAGGTTACCTCTTATGACAGTCCCTAAACCAAAGATTGATGTATCCAAATCGGAGAGAACCGCCCTGCGTGGCAGAATGCGAAGCTCAGGCTTGCCTGATCGGGCTGATGAATCGGGATCGACAATGCCCTTAATCTCCCGGCAAAGTTTCAGCACTCTTTCTGCTGCGCTGTCCAAAACCGAAAGGTCCGTGCCTGCAATTTCCATTTGAAGGGGTATGTTTTGTCCGCCCAAAGGGTCTGTTGCGCTCGCAGTTACAATACTATCCGGGTAATTTGCCAGCCGGCCGCGGACTTTTACTAATATATCTTCCATGGTCTCAGTGCGTTTTGTCCTGTCAACAAACTTGATCAGAATCTGGCCGAGATGCACGCCTTCGGAGGATGCGCCCAAAAGATTTTCCACCTTGCCGACCAGGGTGAATAGATTGGATACGTTTGGCAGGTCCTTGAGTAAATCTTCAGCCTGCTTCACCCTCATTATTGTTTGTTCAAGATTGTATGCTGTGGGATATTCAAGCCTTACAACCACCTCTCCCTTGTCGACATCACCAAAAAAAGTCAGACCGACCAACGGGATCAGTTTAATTGACAAAAAGGTCAAAAGAAGCACCGCGCTCAGTAATCCTGCAGCAGCCCAGCGATTGCGCGTCAACTGGCGCAGAACGGACTCATAAATTACGGATAAACGGTTAAACATCCGGTTCCAGGCGGCTTCAATACTACCGGATAATTGCTTGTTTGGTTTTATCCGGTTTTGCTTCAATAAAAATGAGCAGAGCATTGGGGTCAGGGTAAAGGATACGAAAAGAGAAATGGCGGTTGCACCGATCATGGTTAAGGCAAAAGGATTAAAAAAACGCCCAACCATTGTCCCCATCAGGGAAATGGGAAGAAGAACCACTGCATTGGTTCCTGCGCTGGCTATGACAGCAGTGGCTACATCGGTTGCACCCAATTTGGACGCCTCAATCGGGTTGTTTGTCTGTGACATGCGCGTGACAATACTTTCCATTACTACAATCGAGTTTGTAACCAGGATACCCACTGAAAGACCCACAGCAAGAAGTGTTGAAGTATTTAAACTAAACTGCATGCTGTGCATAAAAAGGATAGTGATTACGATTGTAACCGGCATTGTTATTGCCACAACCAGAGTGGGACGAAAATGGTGAAGGAAAATAAACAAAACTGCTGCTGTCAACAATACCCCTGCTGCAATGTTAGAGGCGGCGGCATCAGCAGAAGCCTGAATAAATGAACCATCGTCTGAAACCCAAACAAGATCCATACCTCCGGGCAATGTGGCTTTAATATCATCCATGGCCTCATGTACAAGGTTTACTACCTTAACGGTATTTGCATCTGCTTTTTTCACAACCCGGATGCCGATACATGTTCTGCCGTTGATAAATGAGGCCTGGCGCAATTCTTCCGTTGCCATGCTCACCGAACCGATATCTTTCAGGTAACAACGCGAGCCCTTTTCATTTGAAATCTCCAGGTTTCCGATGTTGCTCACTTTTCTGTACTCAGCATCAAATTTGACGGAATATTCCGTTCCCGACTGTTTTACACGGCCTGAAGGAATAGTGCTGATGCCCTGTTTTATTGCATTAACTACGGCTATGCTCGTAAGCCCACGAGCTGCGAGCTTGTCTCTGTCCAGCAAAATATTGACTTCTCTCTCTGCACCGCCGAATAACTGCACATCGGCAACACCCTGAAGCACCGAAACACGATCGCGAAGGGTATTGTCGGCATAATCGTACAACTCCTCCACAGACAGTTCTCCTGTGAGAGCAAATGTAATTATAGGCCTGGCATTTAAGTCAAATTTGAAGACTTTGGGTTTTTCGGCATCCACCGGCAGTTTCTCGATGATAAGATCTATTTTTTCCCTGACATCATTTGCTGCTTCATCGATATTCACATCAAGTTCGAACTCAAGAAATGTCTGACTGACATTTTCCATACACGTAGAGGTGAAGTGCTTGAGTCCGTCAATGGAAACCACTGCATCCTCGATTTTCTTGGCAATATCCGTTTCTATTTCAGCAGGGCTGGCGCCAGGGTATACGGTGACAATTGTAATAAAGGGGGAGTCCATTTTGGGAAGAAACTCCAGTGGCATCTTTCTGTATGCGTTTAGTCCTAAAAGAATCAAAGCAATGATAAGACAAGATATCGCTACAGGCCGCTTTATTGAAATATCCGGAAGAAGCATTAGAGACTTTCCTTTTGGACGGTAACACGAGTTCCTTCTTCAAGCAGAAACTGCCCCATGCTCACCACAAAGGTTTTTTCGTGAAGATTATTTCCCTTAAGCTCAATCCATCCATCACTTTCAAGGCCGGTCTCAACCTCGACCATTCGGGCCACATCTTTTTCAACCAAAAAGATTATAGTGCGACCCCCGCGTTGTTGAAGAGAAGCCTTCGGAACTCCCAGGCCCTTTCGTTGCGCTAGCAGTACTTCTATTTCGGCCATGGCTCCCGGAACAACATTTTCAGGGGGGTTTTTTATAACGCATTTAATCTCAAAGGTACGCATTTTTTCATGTATGGTAGGGCTCTTGTAAGAAATGATCTGATTATTCAGTTCAATGCCATAGACCCGGATACGCATTGGTGTTTTACCCGGGAGAACGACCGGGTAGTATTCCGACGGCAAAAAAGCCGAAACCTCAATTACTGCTGGGTCCACAATTTCCAAAACCGGTTTTGTCGTAGCTCCCATCTCTCCGGGTTCCTGGAATCGGTGACTGACCTTTCCGCTGATTGGGGCATAAACAATTGCATCCTGAAGATCCTTTTCGGCCATCTCCAAAGAGGTCTCGGCCTGACGTTTTTGCTGCTCCGCCAAATCTATCAGAGTTTGTGCAAGTTTGAGTGATGCAACCGCCTGTTTGTAACGGGATTCAACCTGTTCAAAGTCGTCCTTGCTTACGATATGATCTTTGAGTAACAACATAAAACGATTGTAATCAATCTTAGCCTTGTGAAGGTCTGCTTCCACACGTTCAAAGTTTGCGTGTTTTTCGTTTAATGTACAATCGGCAATAGCAAAAGCCTGTCTTTCTATCTCTACCGCCTTGTTAAGTTTTAATGCATCTATTTTAAAAAGCCTGGTCTTTCCGGCAAGAACAAGGTCTCCTTCATCTACAAAAATAGTCTCAATTGTGGCATTTACACGGGATGGCACCATAGCGATATTTTTTGCTTCCAGATTGCCCTGTACTACAATCCGTTCCTCGAAATTCCGTATGGAGATAGGTGTTAAAACCACAGGGATCGCACGTTTTACACTGTCCATTACTTTTTCGGATGAACCTGGCTTTGTGCTGGATTGACCGTTTGTTCGGAAATTAAAAACATATCCGAAAATGATCACAATAATGATAGCTGCCGTAACCGTAAAAGTTTTGATTTTACGACTCATAGATCATTCCTTTGTTTACCGGTTTTGGATATCTTGAGCTTATTGTATTTTAAAAAGGCCTGAGGAAAAGAAAGTCATACAATCCGAAAGATCAGAATCATCATTTCGAATCTCCTCATTAGTGTCGAGCATCGGCTGTATAATACCGTACAGGGCTCCGAAAATTAATCTGGCGGTTTGCATGGGGTTAACATGCCGAAATTTGCCTTGAGCAATCCCTTCTTTGATAACATCGGCAAGTAATTTTTGACCGATTTCACGTTTTTCATCAACTGCAGCCTTTATGGGTAAAGACAAGCTTTCGGCAGTAGTGACGATAATCATAAGGCTTCGGTACTTTTTAATAGAATTCAAAAATATACGCACAAAGTTCCTCAGCTTTTCTTCAGGAGAAATTGCGCTCTTGAGAATTTCAAGAAAATCATGGTTGATAGGCTTAAACCGGGTGTCTATAACATGACGCAACAGTTCGGCTTTGTTCTTAAAGTAATTATATAATGTCCCGGTGGCCACCTCCGCTTTTTTGGCCACGCGATCCATTCTCAAACCATCAAAACCATGCTGGTTTAAAACCGCTACGGTTGCCTCATAGATGGCATTTTTCATCACCAAATCCCATTCCGCCTTGCGTGTTTCAGCTAACTTGGCCATGCTTTTTTCCTTCCGGTATGAATATATATTCAAAATAATGAATATATATTCATATGTCAAGGGTTCTTTATATGATGAACTCTTAAAAAGTCGTTTATAGCTTTTTTTAAAAGATACTGACTCAGTAGTAAATATTAGTACCTGATGTTAATTTTTGGTTAAAAAAGTATAAATTGTTCTTTGATATATGTAAAATATTAATGGGGGCGGCTGTTATACCGCGCATAACCCCTGTTTTGGCATTATTTGTGCCATTCTGAATGCTGTAGCTCTAAAGATATTAACTCCCAAAGCTATCAGAACTGCACACTTACAGCTTTGAGTCCTCTAACCCGAAGACGCTTGACCCCGGTTCTCCGGTCATATTCCGACATGGTGGCTTCAACTCCGGAGCGCCAGCGGTAACGATCTTTGAACTCATCGGTTTTTTCATACAACCTGCGCATGGCAATACGTTTGTTTTTTTCCGTAAACCGAAGATAATAAAATTTGCGGCCTTTTTTAACCGAACATTGTAATTGTTTGGGACAATTGCTGCAAACCTCCATATCAAAACCCACGCTGTTGCGCTTTTTCTTTTTGACTACAACAAGGCGGATGCCCCTGCGGACAGGCTAAGACTTTACCATCAAAGGATATCTAAAATTCGCAGCTTTGATGCGCCTGTTCAACATGAACGTGGGCAATAAGATTGAGCGGTTTCTCCTCGGGGTTATCACATGGTGAGTATGTCTCCATGATCTGAACTTGATACCCCTGTCCTTTATGGCCGCTGTAACTTGCATCGGGATCGGACGGATTCTGTAGTGAATCGGAAGCAACCTTTTTGGGTTTCTTTATCAAAACAGGATTATCGGTATCATTATCAAAGAAAGCGGGATGCTGCCGTTTAAGATTAGCCATAAATTTATAGATGGTTTCGGAAAAAATTCCGATTCTACCAAGCCTGCGCATATTGGACTTTATATGCACTGAGTCAAGACGCTGCTTGTCGGTATTGATCTTGAAAGCTTCAGCCGCTTGGCTGTGCCGGAGCTGAAGATTATATCTTCAAGACTGTTTTGTACAATTATGTTTCGGTTGTTCCACAATGTTTTAGTGCTGACGTATTTGGCGTTATCCGATTCTTCCGTGATATTTAATGCATAATGCCATAGTATATTATAACAATACTGCTGAACCGTATGTTATAAAATATTACTTTTTACGAACCCATCATATATTGATTAATCAACAAAACGGGAAGGGGGGAAAGCAATTAGTGACTTTCTTTAATCTGCAAAAATACCAAGCAAGCCATGGATAAAGGCAAAAACTACAAGAATAATGCCGGTTTTTTTATGCACTCCGATCGGCACCTTAATATAATGAAGACCCGACAAAAGCTGGAATAAAAGCAAACCGAAATTTATCAATCCCCCAATCAGAATTATTGAAACACCTCCGATTTGCATAAGGCAGTATCTCCAAAATATTGAGCCACTTTCAAAACGTTTCAGTTTGGTCAAGCTCAAGGCGGGAGAAAATTTCAACCGCAGGAATACATTGAGTATTTCGAGGATTAAAATTTGAGCCCAACGCTTAAGATCGGCCAAAATGGGGCGTTTTGAAACTGGCTCTAATGTTTATTTTACATTAATGGCTGCATTTTTTAGCCCTGTACTTCCATGGACATTACAACTTGCTTCAGCTTCAATCTGAACCGGTTCATTTACTGTATATTTTACTTCTTCTGTAAAATTTTCCGTCTCAGGTCTGTTTAATGTAGAAAAATCCCATCTTGCAATTTCATTTCCATTAACTTTAACATATACCCATTCGGTATGATGGAACATATTGTTTCCATTATGTATAATATTCAACTTGATAGTTACCTCTGTGCCTTTTGCAACCGATTCAGGCACATCAATTGTAACTGAAGATTTATTGGCATAAGCTGTTCCTGCTAAAAGAAAAAAGAAAACGGATATACATAATATAAGTTTGATATTTATTTTCATAACCAGGTTCTCCTTTATCATAAAAGATTAGCCACTATCTGACTGATCATAAATTCTGCAAGTTTGCCGTTTTCATAAATTATAATTTTCGAATTATCATTTTCAAGAAAAAGAAGAGCAGGTTTTGCTTTTTCATGATCTATGGCAGCCATTGCCTTTGCCGCAAGGCCGCGTGATAAGGAATCCCGGCTTTTGATGTAAGGTTCAAGCAAAGGAAAAGAATCTTTTACTAGTTGCGGTTTTTTATCAGCAATTCTTCCTATTCCCCACAGCACTCCCTGCTGAAGCACTTCATTTTCAAGATAATTTCCATTTTTATTTATATAAGAGATTAAAATACGATTATATTCTTCTCCGAGCTTATCATGTTTTGCAATGATTTCCGCCATTGATTCTGGAGATCCCCAGCCGATTCCGCCTGATTCATCGTTTAAATTCCAGATAAGCCGGCGCATAACAACACGCGCCGACTCTATATCGGAATCGGCAATAGCCGAAACTACTTCTCCCATTGCTGTTACAGACCGCCATTTTACCAGCTCTTCTTTGCTGTAAAGATTTGAAAACAGATAGTTTACTACCTTTCTTCCGGGCAGAAGAAGAATTTCACTGATTCTTTGATCAAAATCCGCATCAGACAATAAGTCATTGATGTAGTTTTTAAGCTTTTTTCCTCCTAATTGCTTTACTGATTCTCGTTCCATAATATGCAGTCTGAAGGACAGTTTTTTATTGCGTCATCTACATCAGCTTCGGGATATACCGAAAGATCGGCGACTTCAATATATCCGCCACTGCTTAGTTTAAAAACGGAAGGCGCCAGATCAACACAAATACCACATAGTATACATTCGCCAAGTTCAACTACCGGTGCTTTCATTTATTAATTTACCTATCTTTTTTCCCATTTCAATGCATGCTTTAATGCATTCATTGTCAGGCACATATTGAAACTTTAAGCCCGGATCAACAAGTTCTATATGCATTGATTCAAGCTCATTGTTAAGCAGCTTAACAGACTCCCCACTCCAGCCGTATGAACCAAAAGCCGCTCCAATTTTATTTTTGGGCTTAAGGCCTTTCATATACGTTAGAAAATCACTTAGCGTTGGAAACAATCCATTATTTAATGTAGGCGAACCGACTATTATTGCTTTTGCATCCAAAACCTGGGTCATGATATCGCTTCTGTTCCATTTTCTCAAATGATATGGCTTTGCAGCAACACCCTGCTCAACAAGACCTGCAACAATCGCATTTGCCATTTTTTCAGTGCTGTGCCACATGGTATCATAAATAATAACGGCTTTATTTTTTGCTTTCTGGCTGCTCCATTCAACATAGGCATTAATTATTTTTCCCGGATCTTTTCGCCATAATATGCCATGGTCAGGGCAAATCATATTAATCTCAAGTTTGAGATCGGTAACCTGTTCAACAAGCTTTAATATCAGCGGAGCATAAAGCAGAAGTATATTGGCAAAATATTTTTTTGCATGCGGCATAATAACATGTCCGATAACATCATCAAATTTCTCGTTTCCCGCATAATGCTGGCCGAAAGCATCGCTTGAAAACAGGATTTTATCTTCTTTAAGGTATGAAAACATGCTGTCAGGCCAGTGAAGCATTTTTGTTTCAAGAAAGGTAAGAGTTTTATTTCCAAGAGAAAGTTCCTCGCCATTTTCTACCGGATGATAATTCCATTTCTGCCCGAAATGGCGGGATAGATTTTTTTGTCCCATTTTGGAACAATACAGCGGTTTATCCTCACCAACTCTGTGCATCACACGGGGCAATCCGCCGGAATGATCCATTTCCGTATGATTGCTGATAACATAATCAATCTTTTTAGGATCTATGATTTGCGATATATTTTCAATCAATTGATCGGCAAATTCGGCTTTAACCGTATCTATCAGAGCTATTTTTTTATCCACTATTAAAAAGGAATTATAACTAGTTCCGAAATCAACGGAATAGCCGTGGAAATCTCTTATGTTCCAGTCGTTAACTCCAACATCATAAATATCTTTTGCAATTTGTACAGGTTTCATATTCTTTTCTCTATTTAGGGTAGATAATTACTATAGATAGATTTAAACTAAAAACGCCCTTTTTGCATGGATAGATTTAATACGAAAAAGGGCGTCAGGTTAAGATTTATTCTTTTTCAAAATCGGATTTTGAAGCGCCGCATACCGGGCATTCCCAGCTATCCGGCAGATCTGCAAACTTAGTTCCGGCTTTTACACCATTATCAGGATCTCCTGCTGCAGGATCATAAACATAACCACATACATTACATACATATTTCTCCATTTTCACATCTCCTTTTATTGTTAGTTTTTTTATAATGTACTTATCAAATCCGTAATTCTTTTTTCTATTTCATCGCGGACATCACGCATAAACTCTATGGGTTTTCCTGCCGGATCGGGAAGTTCCCAATCTTTTACTATAGCGCCCGGAACAACCGGGCATTCTTCTTTACAACCCATTGTAATAATGATATCCGGTTTTTCCTTTGATAAAACCTCATCAATTGATTTTGGTTTGCGAAAAGCCATATCTATTCCTTTTTCATGCATGGATTCAATCATAATTTTATTTAATTCATCGGAAGGAGCACTGCCACCGCTTAATGCATCAATCTTATCTCCTGCAAGATATCGGGCAAAAGCGCTTGCCATCTGGCTGCGGCAAGCATTTTCACGGCATGCGAACAATATTTTTTTTCTTGTAAGAAATGGTTTTAACAAGTTTTCAACAGCCTGTTTCACATCATCTGCGACAGTCGGATGGTTTTCCATATCTTTCCGGTTTTCAATTTTCCGATATGTCAAACTTGATTCAAATGATGCACTTATAGCATCAAAATAATATTTTGCAGTAAGATTTATACCTTCAAAAAGATTTTTGCCTTTTGTAGCACCCAAAGCAAGAAGAAATCCTTTTTTTATTTTACTTCCAGGATCAGAAAGATTAAATCTGTATCTTCTTGACCATAAAGCCTGACTTCTGTCTATAACCGCTTTTGTCTGGGACGGTGAATTATAAAAAAACATAGGTGTAGCAAGTACTACAATATCAGCCTCACGCAAAAGAGGATAAACTTTATTCATATCATCATCTATGTGACAGAATCCTTTTTTTTCACAAACACCATCTCCAAAGCAGGGCATAAAATTATTTTTCCCCACTTCAACGATATTTGTTCTAACCCCGGCTTTTTCCATTTCTTTCATGAAAAGAGAAAGCAGATAATCGGTATTTCCGTTTTTTCTGGGACTGCCCATAATTCCAAGAGCCAGCATATTATTTTCTCCATTTTAATATTAAAAAGCCTGTAATTCACAGATCGAATTTTCATTTTTCATAACTACTAAGCTTGTCAGATTCACGGTTCACAGTTCATATTTGATTGCCCTCCCCCTTGCTTTCTAACCTTGAACCGTGAACTCTGGAACTGTGAACCTAAGTTGTTACTGTTTTTATATAACAACGGTTAGTAAGCTTCTTCATATGAAAGATCTTCTTCAGTTATTTTTCCCTTAAAAAGATTATATGTCCATGCCTGATATGCAATGATCACCGGAATAAAAATAATTACAACAACCAGCATAATTTTTAAAGTAAGCGGGCTAGATGATGCATTAAAGGCCGTAACATTAAAATCAGTGCTTATACTTGAAGGAAGTATATTCGGGTATAACCCGATTATTCCGAAAAAAACCGCTCCTACTATTGTAATAGAAGATGAAAACCAGGCCTTAAAAAAACTCTGTTGTTTAATAAAATATCTTGAAGCAATTAAGGCTGCGACAACCAGTAAAATCTCTATAAAGAGTATCGGGTTTTGTATATAATTATCGAAAAGCTTTGTATAAAACCAGCTGGCTGCTAAAAATACAACAGCACAAATCAGCATAAACGGCCACAGCCAAATCGCTGTTGATATCGATCTTCTATTAAGATCTCCTTCTGTTTTTATAGACAGCCACAAAGCTCCATGAAACAAAAACAATAAAAGAAACAATATTCCGCCGATAATAGCATACACGTTAAACAGATCAAAAAAAGACCCCTGAAATACTCCATTGGCATCTAACGGAAGCCCTTTGAATATATTTGCAAAAGTAATTCCGAACAAAAGAGCCGGTGTCAGACTGCCGACAGTTATACATATATCCCATATTAATCTCCAGCTCTTTTTATCTACCTTTCCTCTGAATTCAAATGCTACTCCACGAAGTATAAGAGCAAAAAGGATAAACATAAGGCAGGAGTATAAAGAAGAAAACATTACGGCATATGCAAGCGGGAAAGCCGCAAAAGTAACCCCGCCTGCAGCTATCAGCCATACTTCATTACCATCCCAGAGAGGACCAATGGAGTTTATCATTAAACGTTTTTCGATGTCGTTTTTTCCAAGAAAAGGATAAAGCATTCCGATTCCGAAATCGAAACCGTCAGTCATAAAAAAAACTGCCCACAACAAACCCCATAGAAAAAACCAAATAGTTTGTAAATCCATTATACCTCCATGGGAAAAATACCCGGCCTATAATACCGGATTCTTTTTGGCGTTTTTTATTATCAGATAAAATCCTGCAAAACCCAAAAGCCCGTAAACAAGAATAAAAGCTATCAGAGAAACTAAAACCTGCGTTGAAGCAATAGGTGAAACCGCATCAGATGTTTTCATAAGACCATAAACAATCCAGGGTTGCCTGCCTACCTCAGTCAATACCCAGCCCAATTCCGTAGCAATATAAGGTAATGGAATTGATAACAACATAATCTTAAGATATAATTTGTTTTCGGCAAGCCGCTTTCTTTTTAACCACCCATAACCGGTAACAAAAATAAAATATGCTCCAAGGCCAACCATGCCTTTAAATGCCATACTGGTAATTAATACCGGAGGTCTTTCATCTCTCGGAAATTCTTTTAAACCTTTTACTTCGGCATTTATATCTTTATAGGCAAGAAAGCTTAAAACCCCGGGCAATGCACCTATTTCAATCATATTCTTTTCATTTTCTTCATCCGGAATAGCAAAAAGGTACACTGGCGCTCTTGTAGTTGTTTCCCATAATGATTCCATGGCTGCAAGCTTTGTGGGTTGTTTTTGGGCAATATCTGCTGCGTGAAAGTCTCCTTCAAATACCACAAAAACAGAAGATATCAAACCGAGAATAAGAGCGATTCTGAAAGATTTTACAAAAAAATCAAGATTCTGTTTTTTTAATATATGATATGCACTTATTCCCATAACAAAAAATGCGCTGATAACATATGCTGCGCTTATTGTATGCAAGAATTGCAGTACGGCGAATTTTTGCGTTACAACGGCAAGAAAGTCATTAAGTTCGGCTCTGCCGTTTCTTAAAACATAACCTACAGGATGCTGCATCCATGCGTTTGCAATAATAATCCACACAGCAGATAAAGTTGAAGCACCTGCAATAAGCCACATTACAGCGGCATGAGCTTTGGGGGAAAGTTTTCTCCAGCCGAATATCCATACCCCTATCAGAGTAGATTCAAGGAAAAACGCGGCTGTAGCTTCTATAGCAAGAAGAGAACCGAAGATATCTCCCACAAACGCCGAATATTTCGACCAGTTCGTTCCGAACTGAAATTCAAGGGTTATTCCGGTAACTACACCAAGAGCAAAATTAATGAGAAAAAGCTTTCCCCAAAATTTAGTCATGGAAAGGTAAAGCTTGTCACCGGTTCGCACATATTTTGTTTCCATTATTGCAATAATAAGAGAAAGCCCAAGCGTTACCGGCACAAACAAAAAATGGAATATGGTTGCTGTTGCAAACTGTAAACGTGACAGCATTACTATATCCATGACCGCCTCCCGACCTATTTAATATGGATATTTTTAGGCTTTACCCTCAAGTGTGCATTGAGTAAAATCTATTTCAGCGCCGCAAGAGTCACATTTACGCTTTTTATCAAACTCATCGGAAAATATTTCGATTTTTTTCCCGCAGGAAGGACATGAACACATAAAAGATGAAAGATGTTTAAAATCTTGAAAACCGGGGCAATGCTGGGGTGTAGTCATAGGTATCCTCCTTATAATTAAGAAATATTAAGTCAAATTATTTAAGATATTACAGAACTTGTTTCAAAACGCCCCATTTTGGCCGATCTTAAGCGTTGGGCTCAAATTTCGCACGAAGTGACACGTAGTAGTGAAGCATAGCGCTAACCTTTAGCGCTATCCTCGAAATACTTAATGTATTCCTGTGGTTGAAATTTTCGCCCGCCTTGAGCTTGACCAAACTGAAACGTTTTAAAAGTGGCTCTAAAGTCCAAGCTTTTTAGCTATTTCACGACCGTAATCCTGGGCCATCTGTATCCCTCCTTCGATAGTGCTGGATTTCAAACGAAGAGAGGCGCTAACCATATCCATATTAAATATGTTTTTCATTGTATCATAGATGCGGTCAGGTGCTTCGCCACTCCAACCAAAAGCTCCGAAGGAGCCTCCTTTTTTCCCATCCAGATTTGCTTTTTCTGCAAGAAAAAGCATCGTCTTCATACCCTGCATCATATCACCATGGTATGTCGCTGATCCGAATATACATGCGTCATATCCGGTAAGAGCGCTTTCGTTTTTTATTTCATTTACATTTACGACATCGACTTCGGCACCTGCAATTCGAAGCCCTTCCGCTATTAACTCTGCAATTTTTTTTGTTCCGCCGCTTCTTGTAGCAAAAACAATAAGTGCTTTAGGCATAATAAACCTTCTCCAATTTTTTATTAAGTAATAACAACAATGTTTAATTCGAATGCAAATACTTTATTTTATCCTTGGGTCAATACCTTCAGCCCCACAGTCAGGCGTATAGCATGTGTTATCAACAAATTCACACTTTTCTTTGCATGACGGGCATTTATCGGGCGGAGCATCCGCTTCAAACATGTAACCACAGTTTTGGCATTTCCAGTTTGACATAATATTACCTCCTTAATGCTTTTATGCTTTCCAATGTCCGTGAAGATTACAATATTCTCTGGCGGTAACTTCTTTGGCTTCAATGGCGAAAGTAGCTTCGGGTGCCTGGCCAGGATTTAAGAATTGGCGATACAGTTTGCCATCGGCAATAATTTCAATCCATTCAATATAATGTTTTTCTTCCATAGGATGAGCAACACTTCCCACTTTTACTTTGATACCTCCCGATGTTTTTTCAATAACGGGAACATGTTTTTCTTTTGCAGCATCTACGGTATTTTCAGCCATAAGTTTCATAGGTGCTCCACAACATACAAGTTCTCCTTTACTGCCGTGCAACACTTCTACTATATTTCCACATGCTTCACATTTGTAAACCTCAAGTCTTGTTGCCATGTTGTTACTCTCCTTTCGATAGATTAATTTTTAAGTAAGTTAGTTTATTAAAATCAGTAATTTTCACCAAGGAGCTCAAAGTGCGCCTGCGGATGGTCACATGCCGGGCAAACATCCGGAGCATCTTTTCCTTCGTGCAGATAACCGCAGTTCCTGCAACGCCAAACTGTTTCCTCTTTTTTCTTAAAAACCTGATCCGATTCAATATTGGAGATAAGATCTCTGTATCTTTTTTCATGCTGTTTTTCAGCTATAGATATTTTCTCAAAAACTTCGGCAATATAATCAAACCCTTCTTCCCGTGCAGTTTTGGCAGCATCAGGATATAAGACAGTATGTTCATGATGTTCCCCGGCAGCGGCAGCCTTTAAATTTTCAAGAGTTGTACCTACTACTCCTGATGGAAATGGAGCACAAACTTCAACATCACCACCTTCAAGAAATTTAAAAAACCGTTTGGCATGCTCTTTTTCCTGGTTTGCCGTTTCTTCAAAAATAAAAGAAATCTGCTCATACCCTTCCTTCTTTGCTTTACTTGCAAAATATGTATATCGATTACGGGCCTGAGATTCACCTGCAAATGATGTAAGAAGATTTTTTTCAGTTTTCGTACCACTTATAGACGCCATTTCCTACCCTCCTGTTGAATTAGTATTAGTAATTATTTTTTTATACTTTATTGATAATAATTACTAACAAGAAATAATCAAGAAAAATTCTTATATTTGTTAAAAAAACTAAAAGCCAAGCATAACTAACAAAAATATATGATAAATGATAATAGAAGCAATTTAGAGTTGGTTGATGAACAGCAGTATCTAAGTCATATTTAAAACAATAATTAATATTGCTTTTATTAAAATAACATAAATATATCGATTGTCAAAAAAATGTTCCGGTTCTTGTTATAATTGTTTGATCATGATAGTGGATTGCCTCCACAGGTGATGGGCAGTTTAAATTGCTTCGGTATGTTATCTCAAAAGTGTGTTTCTGCCTGCATTTGATCAGG
Source organism: Pseudomonadota bacterium (assembly GCA_018817425.1). Lineage (NCBI taxonomy): Bacteria > Pseudomonadati > Pseudomonadota > Pseudomonadota bacterium. Next base: position 19,084 of record JAHITX010000131.1, on the reverse strand, counting down.
GGTTGTTTTCAGCAGCTGTACGATTCATGATTTCCCGGTGGCTGCGCTGGTCAGATTCAAATTGGCTGTGACGTTTTCCAAGCAGAAGGCCATTACGTTCGTTTAAAAACATCCGCCCATTGTTCAATTGGGCCAAATCACGAGTAGGATCTGAAATGGTATTAACAATCTGGTGTATAACCGCAGATACCAGCATGGCAATTATCCCCTGCTGGCCATCGTTTGAGTTTTTTATTGTGCGATATTCTCCCTGCCATAAAACAATGCCTGTTTCAGTGTCAACAAGCTGCCCTGACAGGCACACTGTAGTAGTAGAGTTTAGCACCATATATTTTGTTCCCCATTCTTTTACAGTCATGTACAAAACAGCATCGGGATGAATTATTTCACGAATCTTTTTCAGGCTTACCTGTGCCATTTCATCAGGGGAAGGCACGCCGTTTTCTTTCATCAGCATATCGATTACCGCAACCGGGAAAACATAATATCCGCGCTCTGCAAGAGGCCTTGTTACAGTGGAAAGATAAATATACGGCGCCATGACTTCCGTGGATTCATTACGAGGAGGCAGCACAAGAATTGAAACCGGCATATGAGACAGATATGCATTATAGTCATGCGGTTTTGGAGCTGTGCCACAAGCCTGGACAAAAAAAGCTGCAAAAAGTAATAAAAAAAGATAAAAGGTTAAAGAAAAAAATCTTTTCATTTTTTCATCCGGTTTATCATTCCATCAACGAAATGTGATGATTCAGGAAATTTTTTCTTTTCGGTCTGTAAATGAACCATGCCTGTAGCATAATCCCCTTCAGAAAAATAAAGATATGCCAGATGTGCATGCAATCCAGGAGGAACAAATCTGTCCGAAGCAGTTGTTTCTTCAATTTGTTCCTCAAAGCGATTGATTTCATCGCTTAGAGACGTTTTGCCCGGATTAATATACATATCAAAAAGGGAGTCTTCATAATAACCCCATTCATATAAAGTACTAGGGCCTGCACAACCTGTGAGAAGCAAAACAATTATCAGGCAAAGAAATTTTTCAAGCAGTCTCATAATGTCTATTTAACCGGGCTCCATTCACCGCGCTCTAGTCCTGCAACAAGTTTATTCACAGCATCCATAATAGCTAAATTCAACACTTTACTAGTAAGGGTTGAATCATATCCTGCCGTTCCGCCAAAACCAAGAATTTCCCGGTTGCTCAAGGCATATTCACCTGCACCCTGAATAGCATATACAATCTGAGAAGTATGTACATCAACGATATTGATTGAAACTTTTGAATATGCAACTTGTTTTTTACCATGGCCGAGAATACCGAAAAGCTGTGCATCCCCTGTTACCTTGCGGCCAAATTCCGTTACTTCACCGGTAACAATTACTTTAGCACCCGTCAGCTCCTGATTTTTCCCTAAAATCTTTGCTTCCTGGGCTATCTCATCCATGTTGTCGCGGTCCATCGTAACAAAACGATTTGTCTGAGCAAGATGTGTTTTTAAAATAGTTTTTGCCTGAGACCCAAGCCTGTCTGTTCCATCTGAAAATATACCGTTCATATATGTTGAGCGATTTGCAAATTTACCCACTGCCAGTTGATACTTTGGCCCGATGTAACCGGTTTTATAGGTTGCCACCGATTCAGTTTCCAAAACATTATGGCTTTCAGTAGCACATGATAGCAACATGAATATTCCTGCAAACAAAACTATTGTGCAAGCAATTATCGGGATATTTACATCAGGCGCAAGATTATTGCGCCAATATTTTTTCAGGAAACCTTTCATTATAGTTAGCTCCTTTACAATTTCGTATTAACTACAAAACAGATATTTTTATTCCAAGTGTCTGCTCGGCCTTCATTTATAACAATATACTGCTTACGAATAGTATTATTAAATTATGGTGTCAAGATGAAATAAATAAACCATATTTACAAAAGATGCAAACATGATAAACTTTTAATCAAAATAAGGCATCATCCGTTAATTAAGGCATAAACAAGGGAAAGCAGTTCTAATAAGCTGACGAGTCAGATGAATTCATTAAACATTAAAGGAGATATCATATGAAATACCCGGCATTATTTCAGGCATTCATGATAACATTTTTTATGTTTTGCAGCATGATTCTTTCGTGCAACCCGGAAACGCAGGCAGAAGGCACTAATATATCAGAACCGTCAGATATCAAGGTCTATTCAGCTGAAAAAGGGGATTATATTATGGGCAAAACCGTGGTTAAAACAGATGAAGAATGGAAAAAGCTGCTCACACCTGTACAATACCATATAATGAGGGAAATGGGAACAGAGCAGGCTTTTAGCGGACAATACGACCATTTTTACGAAGACGGCATCTACCGTTGCGCCGCATGCGGTTTAGATCTGTACAAATCGGAAGATAAATTTGATTCAAAAACCGGCTGGCCAAGCTTTACAGCACCCATTGCACCGGAAAACATAATTGAAGCACCGGATAACAGTCTGTTTAGTACACGTACCGAGATACTCTGCCGCAGGTGCGACAGCCATTTAGGTCATGTTTTCAACGACGGCCCCAAACCAACAGGGCTAAGATACTGTATGAATTCTGCTGCATTGCAATTTGTAGCAGCAGGCAAATAAGCGTATTTATAAGAGCCACTTTCAAAACGTTTCAGTTTGGTCAAGGTCAAGGCGGGGGGAAATTTTAACCGCAGGAATACATGGAGTATTTCGAGGATTAAAATTTTCACCCAACGCAGAGATCGGCCAAAATGGGACGTTTTGAAGCTGGCTTATAAGGAAGGTGTTTAATGAAAGTACTAATTATCGCAATGATGACATTACCGTTCATATTTTTTGCAACCGGAACAAGTATAGCTGTAGAAGATAATATTGAGAAAGCAACATTTGCAGGCGGATGTTTCTGGTGTATGGAGCACCCATTCGACCAGCTTGACGGGGTGGTTTCGGTAATTCCGGGTTATACCGGAGGACATAAAAATAACCCGACATACAAAGAAGTCTCAGCAGGAGGAACCGGACATACCGAATCAATACAGATTGTCTATAATCCGGAAAAAGTGACTTATGAAAAATTGCTAAACGTCTTTTGGCACAATATTGACCCGACAGTTAAAGACAGGCAGTTTTGCGATACAGGCAATCAGTATCGAAGTGCAATCTTTTATCATAATGAGAAACAACAAAAGCTGGCATTACAGTCAAAGCAAATGCTTGAGAAGAATAAGCCTTTTAAAGGAAATATTGAAACAGAGATTGTCCAAGTCAGCGAGTTCTACCCTGCCGAAGAATATCATCAACACTATTATAAGAAAAATCCGATTCGTTATAAATACTACCGTTACAGTTGCGGTCGGGATAAGCGTCTTAAGCAATTGTGGGGTGATGAGGCAGGGCATTAATTTAATAGAGTCATGACTTTTTTGCGATCAGGATTACTTTGACAATTTCCGGTTTTGAAAACATTCGCATGGGAGGCCCCCAGAAAGCAGAACCGCATGTAGTATAAAGATATGAGGTATCTTTTTTATATAAGCCGAAGGGATATTTAAATAGAAATTGAACCAGCAAATCTACGGGCGGAAGCTGCCCTGCATGTGTATGTCCTGAAAGCTGTATATCCGCCCCCATACTTCGGGCAAGATCGAAAACACCCGGCTGATGCGAAAGAAGCAATACCGGCTTTGTGAAATCAACTTTTTTAAATGCGCTCAAAAGACTTTCTTTTACCGAAATTTTTTCAAACCGCTTAACAGAGAATGCATCATCAATACCGACAAGTTCTATAGCATCCGCAATTAAAACATTTGTGTTTCTAAGAACCCTGATATCCGAATTTGTCGCTATTTCCATAAAAAGCGGAATGCCGGCATAAAACTCGTGGTTTCCGGTAACCGCATATACGCCATATTTTGCCTTTAATCTCTTTAGAATTTTGCAGAAATCATTAAGTTTGCAAATATCAGTATCTATCATATCGCCTGTTATTACAATAAGATCCGGTTTTAGTGCAAGCGTTTGTAAAACAAGATCTTTAAGAAAGCTTTCTGATTTTGACATATCCAAATGAAGATCCGACAATTGTACTACCGTAAATCCGTTCATAGCAGGCGGCAGTTTTGATACAGGAATCTTAATCTCTTTGATCACAGGATTTTTTGCTTGATTGTATAAGCAATAGCCGGATGTTAATGCGATCAGAAACAAAGCACTAACGGTTGCATAGTATCTGAACTTTTTAAGCCTTATAAATATTCTTAAAACATCTACGATTACAAAAACTGCAATAGCGATTGATGTCACCCCAAGCCAGGTAAAGCTTAAGTATAAAAACGGTCTGATCCACTCTTGCTCAAAATGGCGACTAAGAATTTCAGCCGGAATAAACGAGAAGGTAGCCAGAATAAAGAAAACCAGCAGAATTTTTGAAGCACGGATCGAGAGATTCAAACCACCCGTGATGCGACTATAAATATAGTAGTTTAATGCAAGGTATATTATGGAAGAAACAAGAAGAAAAAGTACCAAAATATCAACTCCCGGCTCTATCAGTAAATCAGATCATAAAAACGGCTCTAATCACAAATCAGTGGTTAACTATAATCCATTTTATAGTATTTACCGGTTCCAACATGATATAGCAATCTGTCTATCGTAAACTTACCTTCAAAACAGAACACACGATTACTGTATAATAGTAAGTGATGCTAAGAAAAATTTGTAAATTTAGCAAGCTTTATTTAGCTAAATTCCATATGTAATCAGGTGGGAAAAAGCATAAAAACATAGACGCCCCCATTACTACCTTGCAGCAGCTATAGGAGGATAAAGGCATGGCGAGTTGCCGTAGATGTTGCCTTGGCTGTATATGCCGTTTCCAGCTTCGTGCCAGTTTAGGCGCTCTCCATAACACTTTTCCATTCCCTGCTACTTCAACCCGTACGTGAGGTTTTCCCATAGGAGTATATGTAATACGTCAAAGACAGAACCGACGAAGCCAACGCAGCGATAATTTGAATGCGGCCTGGCATAAACTCCTATTGCCTCACAGATAAAAGGTATTGATCTTAAAATCAAACAATGCCAAAAAAGACAAAGTCAGGTTTAAAATGCGGCATTAAAGGAGAATATATATTTGCATGATACAACTACCAGCGGTCCTTTACAATGTGCTGTTGAGGGCAAAGCGTGGACAGTAAAAAAGTGTACGAGGATTAATATGATTATTTCTCCATTTATATGTGGACGATGCGGAAATGCTCTTTATAATATCCAATATTTTGTTAAACTTGGGGAAAAAGCGCTATGGGATATGTATGTTTGCGAAAGATGCAGATTGCAATATTAATGATACCAGGCCCAGAACACGGCAATGAAAGATAGAATCTTATTTGATCCCAGAGGAATAAATGAATGATAGTCAGGAGTTAAACAATTTAAATCTATAAAGGAAATTAATTTATGAAACAGTTAAGTATACTCAAATGTTTAAACGTGTTTATTCTCATATTTCTCATGGGAAATTTTGCGTATGGAGATACCGTATCTTTACCTGATCCTTCGAAGCTTGTTGCCGAAAGCAAGTATTATAGAAAAATGACTAAGGACCAGGCTGCTGAAATAATAAGAATATGTACCAGTGATACGTATAAAACCCGATCAATTGTGGATAAAGATAATTTCTTCATGGATGTGCCGAAAGATACTACTACTCATCCTCGAGTATTAAAAAGAAAGAAATTCTTCAAATGGTCAGAAGTAAAACACATTCAACTTTTACAAAAGTCCATTAAAATTACCTATGCGAACTCATTTTTGGGAATAACCAGCCATGATACTTTGGAAATTGATCCGCATAAATGTAATCTTTCAGATCTTGCCTTAGCCGCCATAACCCTTTCAGGACTCCCTTTAAGCAGCGAGAAGCCAGTTTTTAGCGAGTCTATAGTATCAACAGCGAAAACCCCAACTGCAAAAGGTCTTGATCTTGAAAGAGGCCTCAGTAAGCTTCAGGAAAGTTATAATCAAGGTCTCATCAGCAAGGTTGTTTGGGAATCCAAACAAAAGGAACTTATAGACAGTATGCTTAAAGAATATTACGATAAAGGTTTAATAAGCAAGACCGTTTATGAATCCAGGTAAAAGGAACTTCCTGACGGTATGCTTGCCAAATAAAGGAAGAATCAGAGGGGGAAATTAGGTACGCATTGAATTTGTAAACCATAAAATATATTCTGAGGTATGAGTCATAAAAAGCCCGCCATAAAAGCTGAGCAGGCTTTTTATTTTAGCATCATTTAATTTAACAAAGCAGAGCTTAGTGAAATTATTACCGCGGTCATTTAATATTTACTATTTAACAATGATATTACCGGAAGCCAGCGGATTTGTTCTGCTTTGTGTATAAATATTATACTTATAAGTACCAGGCTCCATAAATCTTAAGCTGGTTGTTTCTCCTTGTTTTAAAAAGTCAGTTACATAGCAACCTAAATTTGGTGTTAATCTAAAGCCTAACGTAGAATAATCGGTAGATATCTTACATACTTTACCTTCTTTAAAACTAATACTGATTTCAGCTCCTCGTATCCAATTAACCCATACCGCACATGCTCCAACGGAAATTTCCAAATCTTGAGGGGTTATTGTTATTGCGTTATCCATTTTCTCAGGTTTCTCGGTATCAATCTTTCCCTGTAAAGACACAATTAAACACTGATCATTTATTACATCTCCGGCATCAACTTTTTCCGGATTTACAATAAATGACGCGGTGAAAAAAAACATTAAAATAACACCGGCGACTAAAAACTTAAATTTTCTCATGAATATTTCTCCTCTTTTTTATATCATTAAATATTTAGTGTCTCAAATAACACCTTTTTTAAATTTAGTCCGAATCGGACTTTAATATCTTATACAATATATTCTGGGTTGCTAGTCAACAAAAAAAGGGGATGAAATTTCTCCGGAGTTCCCCAATAATTAAAAATTGCTGCATATTTAATTTTAAAATTGTTTTAGTTTAATATGAAACCCTTGTTGCTAATGACCGGGCCGACTGACCCTTTTGATAGCAGGTCACCTTTTTGAAAACTCAAAATGGATTCATAGTTTTACATTGCCATAAACAGCCCAAATTTATCCGTTCCTTATTTATATCATTATTTCATATATTTTGGTTGTCTTTTAAAAATATTTTTATAGAAATATAAAAATATCTATTGACACGGGAGAACTTGTTTCGTATTTTTTACTTAACGTTCGTTAGAATTTGATGCAGGCTCTTTATTAAATTATTAAAACATAAAGGATATCAAATGGCTAGATCAATTGCAAAGAAAAAAACGCGTGAATTAATTTTGAAACTGTCGGTTCCGTTTTTTGCCAAGTATGGATACAACGGCGTTTCCATGAGAGATATTGCTGCTGCCGTTGAGCTTACTCCTGCTGCTCTTTATTACCATTTCCCGGATAAGGAACAGTTATATATAGACGTAGTGGCACATGAATTTCAGGGAAAATCGGTTGCACTAACTGATGCTCTTATCGGGCCCGAATCGGCATGGGAGCGGCTTAAAAAATTCATTGAAAGTCTTGCCCAACTGGCGGCTACAGATGAAAGTTTTGTGGCGCTTATGCAAAGGGTAAGGCTGGACAGTAATGCGGACCGCCAGCATAAGTTGGCAGAATATGTGTTTAAAGATTTATTTTTTGCTGTACATGATTTGGTTTCCAAACTGAATTTGCGTTATGACGCCCATATGTTGTCCATGTCGATTTTCGGTATGATATTTTTTCCTGTTGAAATGGGCGCAATCCGTATGGCCATGCCGGGGTATAGTCCCGAGCAGACCGATCCCGTTGTGCTGGCAAGACATGTGGTTGATTTTCTGCGCATGGGAGTGAAAGATATTGAAGGTGTAATAAATAAGTAAAGATATCAGGGAGAAAAAGCTTAATGAAAACCGGCGTATTTCTAATATTTTTATGTCCATTGGCATTTATCATATTTTTGAGCGGATGTGACTCGAACCAGCCGATTTATGCCCAGCCCGCCCGGGAAACCCGGTTTCTACCAATCCTGACAGCATCAGCAGGTGAACAGATTGAATATGCTACAATCGGTTCGGTGGTATCGGACAGACGTATTGATGTTGCATCAAGATTGAGCGGTTATATATGCGATATTTTGGTACAGGAGGGTGACCGTGTGCGACGTGGGCAGATCCTTGTCCGGCTTGATGAAGCGGATGTTAAAGGTGCGATCCGAAAAGGAGAAGCGGCTGTCAGTGCGGCAAAAGCGGGGTTTCGCGATGCACAGACCGACTATGAAAAATTCCGGGATTTATTCAAACGCGGGAGCGTATCGGACAATGAGTGGCGTAAGATCAGGCTTAAGTATGAAGCAGCAAGCGAGGCCGTCAATCAGGCGCAGGCCGGATTGGACACAGCTGTTGCCCAACGGATTTATACCGAAATAAAAAGTCCTTTGGATGGCATAGTTGTGGCACGTATCAAACGGGCCGGCGATCTTGCCCTACCGGGTGAGACACTTTTGACATTGGAATCAGGCAAGGATCTGCTGTTTGAAACTTTTGTGGCGGAAAGCCGAATTACTTCCATGACCGAAGGCAATCCGGCGGAAATCAGAATCGATGGCCTGGCTAATCCCGTTAAAGGTACGATAAGCCGTGTTGTACCATCAGGTGATCCGGTCACGCGCAGCTATCAGGTTAAAATTGCCATGGCCGAAACATCAGGACTGATGCCTGGAATGTTCGGGCGTGCGGTTTTCCCGATTGGTAAAAGCAAGTCTCCGGTTGTTCCGAGATCGGCCATGGTCGAGCGTGGCGGATTACGCGGAGTATTCGTTGTAGATAACAGTAATGCAGCCTATTTTCGCTGGTTACGCATCGGGCGTGAATGGCCGGACAGGGTTGAAGTAAGTGCCGGGCTGCATGTCGGCGAGAGATTGGTTGCCAAAAATGATCCCACGCTGCGTGACGGCGATAAGATAGCAGACGCAGAGGCTGAAAATGACTGACAGCAGACTTAATATTGCCGGACACCTGGCTGATATTTTTGTCACTTCCAGGCTTACTATGCTTTTAATTCTGGCCTGTGCATTGTTTGGTGTGTTTACTGTTTTGATGATGCCACGGGAAGAAAATCCGCAAATAAACATGCCGGCTGCCACGGTTCAGGTATTGTTGCCGGGAGCTTCGCCTGAGGAAGTGGAAGAACATGTGATACGACCACTGGAGAGTATCGTTAAGCAGATACCGGGGGTTGATCATACCTTTGCCACCGCAGTGAACTCAATGGGAGCACTGATGGTGCAGTTCAAGGTTGGCCAGGACAAGGAAGAATCCATGGTTAATCTATATGATCGCGTGACAGGTGAGCGCGATCGGTTACCTCTAGAGGCAGGGGCTCCGGTAATACGAAGCATGGACGTTGATGATGTGCCTATTATTACTGTCACCCTTGCCTCAGATAAATATGATGATTATGCCCTAAAGCGCCTTGCGGATCGTTTAATAGAAGGTCTGAGAAGCCTGGAAGAGGTTTCAACGACCTATGTTAAAGGCGGTCGGGACCGTGAAATACGTATTGAGATCGATCCGGTGCGCATGCAGGCATTCGGTGTTACATTGGTCAATGTGCGTTCGCTAATTACAGCGGCTAATGTGTTTGTACCGCTTGGCACCTTTGTGCAGGAGGGACAGAACCAGAAGATTGCTTTAGACGGCCATCTGGTTTCGGATGAAGATCTCAAACGGCTGATTGTGGGCAAGCACGCCGGTCGGCCTATATATCTAAGTGACATAGCAGATATTGTCGATGGTCCTCCTGAAGAAATCGGTCCGCAAACTCGTATTGGTTTTGGCCCGGCAGATCCCCGCTTTGACAAATACCGGTTGCCTGAGTTACCGGCTGTGACTCTGGCAGTTGCAAAAAAAAAGGGTAGTAATTCTGTATTTGTAGCAAACGATGTTCTTGAACGTCTTGAGCGTATGAAAAAACAATTTGTGCCGTCTGATGTGGAAGTTATTATAACCCGAAACGACGGTCGCAAAGCAAATGACACTGTAAACCATTTGATGATCCATTTAGGGTTATCCGTGATAGCAGTGTTTATCGTGATTGCCGTATTTCTGGGGCTGAAAGAAGCGCTGATAATAGTAATTACCGTGCCGCTGATTTTATCATTAACACTTGGTACGGATTACTTGTTTGGCCTGACCATCAATCGTGTTACGCTGTTTGCTTTGATCATATCGCTTGGGTTACTGGTGGATGCGGCTATTGTAGTAATTGAGAATATTCAACGTAATTATTCCGGCCTTGGCGAAAGTGATAAACGGCAGGCCGCAGTATATGCATGTAATGAGATTGGCAACCCGACAAATCTGGCAACTCTTGCCATAATGCTGGTGCTGGGTTCGATACATGTTATGACAGGTATGCCGGGACAATATCTTTATCCGGTTGCCTTTACCGTGCCAGTTGCAATGGCCGCTTCCCTTGTGGTGGCTTACAGTGTTGTTCCCTGGTCCTCCGTGCGCTGGCTGGTTCCGGGTAAAGCCCACAGTACAAAAGATCAGCATTCAAAAAGCCGTTTGTATCGTTTCTACCAAAAAGTTATGACGCCGCTGATCGACAGGCCAAAACTTCGGAGGTATTTATATCTCTTGGTGACAGTTGCTATGACGCTTTCCGTAATACAGCCTTTGTGGCAGTTTATACGTCCGGCGAAAGGCCTGAGCGGGCCCCAGACCTGGTTCGGTGTTGAGGTTACATTTTTGCCGAAAGATAACAAGAACACAGTGAATATAACCATAGACATGCCGGAAACAACACCGGTGGAAGTAACGGATCAGCTTGCCAGGGAGATCGGTGTGATGCTGCGTAATATTCCGGAAGTCTGCGACTACCAGACCTGGTTGGGAGAGGCAGGTGTTATCGATTTGAATGCTCTTCTGCGTGGTTCGGGAAACAAGAAAGGCCCTTTTGTTGCAGAAATTCGTGTTAATTTTACTGACAAGACTAAACGCAGCAAATCTTCTATCGATATTGCTAAAGAGCTGCGACCCCGGGTTACGGGCATAGCCGCCCGCTATCCGGGCAGTACCGTGCAAGTGGTTGAAGATCCGCCGGGGCCGCCGGTACGTGCAACTGTTCTGGCCGAAATATACGGGAAGGATACTAAGCAGTTAAGAACTCTTTCAAGACAAGTGACACAACAATTCCATAAAACGTACGATATGGTTGAAGTAACCGATTCGGAGTCAGAAGACGTATATGAACACCATTTCGTGGTTGACCGGGAAAAGGCTGCATTATCCGGTATTACCAGTGCCGAAGTGGCTGCCAAGCTAAGTCGCCTGATCCATGGAGAGATATTGGGTGTCGCGCATATCCGTGGCGAGAAAAATCCGGTGCCTATCCGCTTAAAGACTCCCCGGCGCCATGAGGTCAATCCTGTCCTGCTCTCGCGCATCTCCATGACCAATATGCAGGGGCAGCGGATACCGTTTTCCGAACTTGTTACGGTTCAGCCCTCAATCACCGATCGTCCTATTCTTCACAAGGACGGTGAGCGGGTTACCTTTGTGGGGGGAGAACTTGGAAGTACTGCCCCGGTCTATGCCGTGCTCGATCTTAACCGAAGGCTAAACAAAATGATGCTTGCTGACGGCAGCAGACTTACCACAGCAAACATGGGATTTCAGGATAAGGAACCGGATATAATTGATGGCTATCGCCTCTTGTGGAGCGGTGAACAGCGCATGATGATGGATGCTTACAGCGATATGCTGATTGCATTGGGATTGGCTCTCATCCTTGTTTTTTTGATACTGGTGGCTTATTATCAATCATTTGCCCTTCCCATTATTGCCATGGCAGCTATTCCCCTTGCCGTAACAGGTATTTTCCCCGGTCACTGGATCATGGATACAAAGTTTTCCGTTACTTCCATGGTCGGCGTTATTGCACTGGCCGGAATCGTTGTACGAAACTCGTTGCTTATTATCGATTTCGTTTTGGACTATCAGACTCAGGGCATGGAATTGCGGCAGGCTGTTCTGGAGGCAGGAGCTGTTCGGTTAAGGCCCATCCTGTTGACTGCTCTGGCCATCGTGTTCGGCACTTTGGTGATACTCCGTGATCCGTTATTCGGCGGTTTGGCAGTATCGTTAATCTTTGGAACGATAGCATCTACCATACTCACTATGATTGTTGTTCCTCTGTTTCTGTATATGTTCCTCAAACGAAGTCAACAGGTGCCGGCGCAAACAGAGATAGCAGAAGAAGAGGTATAACCATGCGAAGAGATATTCTTTCAATAAAACACTATTGGCTTCTGCCGCTTGTGGTAATGGTTGTAATGCTATCAAACGGTAATGCTGCATCCGAAACCCTGCAAGAGGCATGGGATATTGCGATATCTGTGGATCGCAGCCTTAAAGCATCCAAAGAAAACACAAATGCTGCCGAAAGTGGGCTAAAGGCTGCAAAGTCAGCCTATATTCCCAATGTAGTGCTTAAAGCGGGTTATGCATCTTTGTCGCAAGATACCAAGCTTAAAAGTGATTTATTAGGCCAGTCACTGGAAATCCCACTGTCGCAACAAAATAGCGGAAGTTATTCGACGATGGCCACCATGCCGCTTTATACCGGCGGAAGTATTGAAAGTACTATTGATGCTTCCAATGCTTTATTTCATGCGGCTAAGCTGAATGAAAACTTTGAGGCTCAGAACCTCAAGCTTTGGGTAGCCAGTTCCTTTGTGGATGTGTTGCGTGCCGGTCGTATATTAAAGGTTATTAAGCGCCATGTCCGGAGTTTGGAGGCACACACCCGCAATGTGGAAAATTTGTATAGAGATGGTATGGTAGCTAAAAGTGACATGCTTTCAGCCAGGGTTGCTCTGGCAGATGCGCATCAGAAAGCATTGCAGGCGGCAAACGGACTGGATCTTGCAAACGCAGCTTACAACCGGCGATTGAGGCGTCCACTGGATTGGCCTGTTTCCCTGGAAGAAGACTTTCTTGATCTGGTGGAAGAAGACTTGTCCGTATTGACTGAACGGGCGCTTTTTAAACGTAGCGAACTGGCTATGCTGGATCGCCAGGTTGAAGCCATGCGTCACAAATCCGATGCCGTGCGCGGAGAAAATTATCCACAGGTAAGCGTTTCCGGGGGCTTTGACTTCCAGGAAAATAAATATCATGTTTATAATGACCAGTGGTTGGTTGTACTTGGCGTCAAATGGAACCTGTTTGACGGCGGTAGTGTCAGGCATCGTGCAAGTGAAGTGAATCATCAGGCGTCTGCCTTATCCTTACAGCGGGATGAACTTGCCTCAATCATCACCCTTCAGGTGCGCCAGGCATGGCTTGATGTTATGGAAACACGAAAGCGTATTTATGTCACTCAATCAGCTATTGACGAAGCAGAAGAAAACCTTCGTGTAGTGCGGGACCGCTATGCAAACGGGCTTGCGATTCATACGGAAGTATTGGATGCCGAGACCATGCGTGCGAAAAGCGAGTCCAATAACACCCATGCCTTATTAGACGCTGGTATGGCCGGATTGCGGTTGAAACGTGCTGTTGGCGAGATATAGGGTCGTATTATGTTTTAATAGATGGCAAATCGTAGTTTGATAAGTTTTCAAGTGCAGAAGAAAGCAACTTGATTTTCATTCGAAGCGTTCCCGGAGTTCCTTTTTTATACCGTTTCAATCCAATTTTACTGTTTTAAGCTCTTTCCATTGATGCATAAGAGTATCAAAAGATTCAAATACAGCATCAGCTTTAGGTATAAGATCGGATATTAAACAAGAGGTTGGAAGCCCTATTGCCTTAACATTTGCAGATTTTGCGGCAATAAGACCAGGTATAGAATCCTCAATAGCAACCGCTTGGGCAGCAGACTTTTTAAGTTTATTAAGTACAAGATTATAAATTTCTGGTGATGGCTTTGGAGCGGTTTTACCACGTGCTCCTTCAACAATACTTAAATATTTATTTAAACCATAGTACTCACATATCGTCATCAAACGCGATTTGTTAGAATTCGACGTAACTCCTATAATTCCAATCTTACTATATAATTTTATAAACTGAAGTACCCCTGGAACAAGGGGAGGGTTTTGACCGTCAAAAAGTCGCACAAATATTTTATTTTTGGTCTGAAGTAAACGATTTGCCACAGATTTTGACTTTGCAATTGAAAGGGCTATTTCTTCATCAAGAATCCCTGCAATAGATATTGGTCCCTCTATAGAAATCTTCATTTCTTCTATTGCAGTGTTCCAAGCTTTTATCTGCCAGTTTTCAGAATCAACTATTACACCGTCGAAATCCAGAAGAACGACGGAAGATTGAACTATCAGATTAATTGCTTTCATTGTATGAATCCTAATGGTTACAGTCCGTTTATTGATTTGAGCACGGTAAAAGCTCCTTCTAAAATAGGTGTGTTTTTTTTGAGTTCTTTAGGATTTAAATTTTTTAGATCATATAAAAGAACCTTCTTAATTTCTCGTTTATGGTTTTTCTTTTTCAGAAACTCGTCTTGAACCTCCTGAGCTTTCAAATCGACTTGCAGCAAGAACACTATATCAGGCGTCATGATGTCGCACAAGTTGACAAGTATAGTAAGAAATTTTGGTTGGCCAAGGAAGGAGATAGGCACTTCTAATTCCTCTTGCACTTCTTGTCGAATTGAGTCGAATAATTCATTATGAATTTGCCTTTCAATGTTTCTCCCGTTATTATTAGCAAGTGCCTTGATATTGGATGGTTCAGGATGTCCTCCAGGCAGATCAAGGTAATTTTTATAAGTGCTGACATTGGGACTTCTTTTAATCACAACTACATGCCCATCTGTGGTTTGTACAATTGCCACATTACCAATAACATTTGGTAAGAATTGATGGACTGGTATTTTCATATTTTTTGCAATTGATCTTGTTAACCGTCTTATATTAACGTCTGTTCGATAAGCAATGTAGCTTTTATAGGATGTCAATCCTATATTTAGGAAAATTTTATTTTCCTCAAAGTCAACTCTTGCCAACCTGAATTTTGGTGCATCGTAGGGTACGCAGTGGTTCGATTGTGTAGCCTTTAATATTGCTTTTTCCCATGCTGTTTCAATACAATGAGACAAAGGAAAAGTAGAGCGCCGTGAAAAACAATTTTTATATTGAACAAATACAGAATTCCTTGAAAAAGTTTCCTGTGCAATACACTCTAAAGGTATAATATTTTTCCATCTCATAGTCATGGGCGATATGTTGTTTTCAGTATTTTTTCTTTTTATGAATGCCGGGGGACTATACCCCATGGTAGTTCTATAGTATTAGTAGAATATTCAAACCCGTAATAGTCAACTACAAAGCCTGTAATGCCTTTAGGTTTTCCAAGTACAGCTGTAATAATGTTTTCACGGTCGATGCCAACTTCATCAGTCAAGTAGATTACTACAGCCTCCATATTCCTTCCTGTCTGGACAACGTCATCGATTAATAGAATTTTTTTGTTTTTTAGAAAAAGCAAACTATCTTTACCAGTGAGAACTTTCACCAATTTGGACCCTTTATTGTTCCTCATAATCTTTAAATTTAGAGATAACACTGGAATTTGAGAATCACCTTTAATGTGTAATAAATCGGCAGCAATCAAACCGCCATCAGCAAAACTGATAATATAATTGAATTTACCAGCTAGCTTGCCTTTTAAAAGATCAATCTCACGTAAAATCTGCCGCCAAGATTTTTTCCGCCTCTGAGATATAGTGAATATTGTGATTAAAAGACCTGCGATAGATATAACTAAGCCGATCACAGCAAGAATTATATTCATTTGAACCTCTTTTAAGAAGGATAACTAAAAGCTAACCAGCGGCAAATTAATTGCCAAGACCTTATGGAAAGCTCAAAATGCAGTTAATTGCGAATTTGGAAAAACGCCGCCAGCGTTAGCCGTCTGAGTTAAGCGCCTGGTTGTGTAATTGCCGGAATCTATGGATAACAAAAATATTTCTTTAAAATCATTGTTCACCTTAATATCCAAAATTGCGAACCCAATCCTAACGCCGATTCCTTTCCCTACCATAATGGCGACAAAAAAAGATCAACCTGCACAAGCTATCAGAATAACGATGAAAACAGGATGTATATTAACCTCCTTTTGTAGACACAGAACGAATAGCGTTTTATCAATTGTCCTGCCGTAGTAAAACCATATAGCTGTATTCTATAGTAAATCTTTATAAAACCTGCAAGTAATATTTAAGCAGGCGGGATGGTTGTTTTCCGCCATGCAAGGCAGTATATAATATTGGGTTTTTTGGTGAGTTAGCCCAACATTCTGATTGTGGAGTTTTTACGAAGCCGTCTTGTCTAAAAGGTCTTTGATTATATTGCCGGCAAAGGCTGTACCGCCTTGCCTATGCTTAAAATATTGACTGGCAGCAAATTTTGTATTTTCACGGGAAGGTGGATTGCTGATATGTTCATTTAATATATCGGCTGCTTCCTGCCAGTTTGCTGCAACTCTTACTAATTTCTCTTTAGCAATTTCTTTACCTACCCATGAAAAATTATCCCAGTGTGGCCCTATTACGGGAACTACTCCATAATTTAATGCTTCAATAAAATTCTGACCGCCTAAAGGGACAAGGCTTCCACCCACAAATGCTGCTCTTGCATATTTATAGGCATGTAGAAGTTCTCCAAAGGTATCCCATAAAATAACTGTTCCTTTTGGGGCATGGTTTTTAGCTTTTGATCTTAACGTCCATTTAATATTCATGCGATCAAGTGCTTTGCCCCAAGGTCTGATTCTATTCATGTGACGTGGAAAAAGGCCAATTATTGTTTCGGGATTTTTTTTAAGAATATCAGTTATAATATTTTCGATTAAAGGTTCTTCTTTTTTTCTAATGGAAGCAAGCACTATAAAAGGAGAATTATTCTGAAACAATACTTCTATTGGGTTTTGGATATCAGATTTGACTTCATTACCGCCGAACCTGTCGAATTTAATATTCGGCATAACTTCTACAGATTCATCGCCGAATAGAATTGCAAAACGTTTGGCGTCATTATCCGATATTGCATAAATTTTGTCGGGTGCTATCTCATTCCAGAATGATTTGAAGATCAGATACTGATTTAAGCTTTTATCAGTTATTCTTCCGTTTATAATTATTGTTTTACATCCTGATTTTTTAAGCGCCAGAAGGTGTCCCGGCCACAGCTCGGATTCGAGAAGAATCATCAATTTGGGGCTGATTTTATTTACTGCTTTTTCCATCAGATTAGGTTGATCGAAAAAAAAGAAGGAAGTATTTACAACAATATCTTTATCATTGATTTCTTTTATAGAGCTTTCAAGAATATCCATTCCCTGTTTTGTTCCTGAAGTGAGCAAAATATTTACAGGCTTGTTAAATTCTAATTTTTTAAGAATTTCTACAGCTAAATATGCTTCTCCTGCTGATGCAGCCTGAATCCACAGATCTGCTCTTAGCGGTTCTTCTTTAAAAGTTCGCTGCAAAAAACCTTCGGCAAGCCTCTTATTAAAATGCAACAGGGGAATAATTATCTTCCAGCATATATTATATATAAAAAAAGCCGGTTTTATAAGAAAATCAGATGGCATATGCCTTTATTACCTATAAATCTCAAAAAAATGATTATGCTTTTAAGCTATAAGCTACTTTGGGGCAAAATATCATCTGCTACAACCTATTTCAATAAGATAATATATAAACACCGATGGCAACTTTTCCTGTTGAAATAAATATTAACGACAAAATTATCAGAGCAGCTTGCTCCGTCGTTCATATGAAAACAACAAGATGCAAATACCGAATGCGGCTGCTATATGTTTGATGGAATGGCCGCTTATTAAACCTGTTGCAGTAAGGACTTGCCCATCAAAATGTTCAAACAATTTGGCGATTATATATGCTGTCAGCAACCACCAGTAGGAGGAAGCTTTAGTATATATTGAAATAAATGTAATAAGTATTATGGGGATCAGCAGCATTGGAAGAAATTGGATAATTGCATAGAATCTTAAATCACCCCTTCCTGATAATTCGGTAAAATGCCAATAAAGTACGGATGAAATACCGCATATAATAAGTGGCAGAAATACTGCTTTTCCTATGCGGATTGTAATAAACTCACTAATGACAATGGAAAACAAGGCCATAAAAACTATCGTCATTGGCAATCTATCCCATACCAATGTCTGGTTATCAGGCCGGATATGGTAGTAACCAGAGCCGAATGCAACTAATATCATACCGGAGAATAAACAATAATATACAAATTTAATATCAGGGATGATTTTTAATCTGTCAGGTTCTCTTAGTTGTATTACTCCCAGAGCACCTACTATAAAAAAAGCAATATTAGAAACAACATTTAAAAAATTAGGTATTGCCAGAATTAATTTTGAATCTTTAAATTGATGATATTTGATATCCTGCGAGATTGGTTCAACAAACAAAAGCCCGACGATTGTTGCAGTGGTCACCAATAATATTAATGCAATCCCGATAGCTTTCTTTTTTTGCATATCCATGATTTGTTACCAGTTATAGATTGATTCAACGACAACGCCTTCCAAAGAGTCCCTTTATCAGATTATTTGGTATTTATGATATAGCAAAAATTAGTGCCGGAAGTTGTTGCAGATATGGAAGCCAACAATGAGTCAATATCGGAGCCTATTGCTTGTCGGAAGTATAGTGGCAAGTTTATGGTCAGAATTTCTCTTAAGGTTCATCGCAATCTTGCTATCCGAGCTGCTGAATCCGGAATCAGTATTAATCGTGTTGTCAGTTGTTCGACATTAAGTCAATAAATCAAACCACAAGACATCAGTGTCCCGCAGAACAAACAAAAAATCGCTTATACGCAACAACCTGTTTTTACATAGAATAAAAGAAATATACCTATCGATAGAGCCACTTTCAAAACGTTTCAGTTTGGTCAAGCTCAAGGCGGGCGAAAATTTCAACCACAGGAATACATTGAGTATT
>JAHITX010000130.1 GCA_018817425.1 Pseudomonadota bacterium | reverse complement strand
GCGGCATCAAAGTCTTGACAAGAAAACACCGGATATGGTTTATTGGGCGACATTTCCCAAGAGAGAGACAGCAGCTTGAATAAGCAGCTTACCCACTTAAAAAACAATTTTTGCTGTTCATACAATCCCGACCACCGCTTTATTGGTAAACAAATACTTCTTTTTAAATTCCAAAAATATATACAGTCGAGCATAAGGGAATTACATCCATGGCTATAAAACAAGTAGCCCGTTACTACACACGATGGAGTCTTGATAACCACAATGGCAGGATTACTTTATACAATACAAATAACGCATACATGGATAAACTGTCTCAATCCGTTTAATGGCCCAGGTCCAGCTTGTCATCATAAAAAACACACCTCCATAAAAATCAAACGGTTTATATAATATTTCTATTCGTTTTTCTAATTGCTAAATGTCAATTTTTTTTGTATTTTTCCTTATAGTCGGCTGTTGTAATAAAGCCCATCATCAATCTCGTGCAGATAAAACTTAAAAATGAGGGGGATATTATGAAAAAATTTATTGTATTATTATCTGTTTTAGCTTTGACTTTTTCAACTGTGGCAATTGCTTCAGACTTCGGACAAAATGATATAAAAATAAACGCAAGTGGCCCAAACGGACCCGCACCAAACTCAGGTGATGGTATTCCGGATGGAAGTGGAGGCGACTCTCCATATGGTCCCAATAAGTAAAATAATGAAATTGTAACCGCATAAGATTGATAATAAATAATCAGACAGCCGGAAGTATCCTCGCAACCCTGCTCACTGTAAGTGTGTGGGGTTGCTCACAGAACCAGCCAGACACATATCGGACATGTACAAAGCCTGTATAACTGGAAGAAACGCTCATAGCACTTATCGCTCTGTTTTCTTATCCCCGATTATGAGTGATGTTAAAACTGGCCTAAAAGTCGCAATATATGCCATTTCTCGACCACTTAGCTTTCGTAAGCGGATTAGTTTTCTTAAATTATAAAGGAGGTGACGTACCATAATAGAAAACGCTTAGATTATATAAGCATCAATGAAAATTATCTGTTAAAAAAAGGAGGACTGTGAAATGAACCGACAAAAGAAGTACCGTTTTGCGTTAGTCACAATCTGCATTTTCTTGGTCGCAGGAATCGCCTCTGTAGTTGTATCTGCTCAGCAGGAGAAGATTGTTTCCAGCTATGGACCCACAAATCAGGATATCTCCTTCGACCAAATCAAAGCTGGGCGCATGGCAGTAAAAGCTGATCGGGCTAAACAGCAAATGAAATTACTGAACACTCGCTATGACCTATCAAAGAAGGTTTCCACCAAATTCCTCATGTCAGGGGGAAAACCCATCCCAGTTGGACCAACAGCCAAACTTAATGGCGTAACATGGGAGCAGATTGGTAAAATGCCCCCCGAACAGATCAAAATAAAGGGGATTTTTCCATACAAACCCCTCCCATTTGCAGACCACGCCGAAGGAGGCATGCTTTTCCCTGAAATGATCACGAAAACCCTTCCACGGTTGGTACGGTTTGATTTGGATTTCGACCTGCCCGAGCATATCCTTGCGGACCCTGCCCCCGGAATTTTCCTGACTACCCGACCCGACCTTGGTGATGTGGCAAAAGGGCGTCTTATTACAATCGACAACTATTACGAAATTTTTAACGGTCTCCTGAATCCCAAGCAACTTGAGGGCGTGCGCCTGCTTGTAACCCAGTTTCCGCAACAACAATTTAACGCAACTGAAGATCGCCGGACAGACAGGCCCAGCCTGGGTGTAACCTGTTTCGACTGTCATGCCAATGGCCATACCAACGGGGCCAACCACCTTGTTGGCGACATCAGGCCGCAGGAATTCAGGCATCGCATCGAAACACCTACCCTGCGGGGAGTGAACATCCAGCGGTTATTTGGTTCACAACGTGCTTTAAAGACTGTGGAGGATTTCACGGAGTTTGAACAGCGTGCCGCCTACTTTGACGGAGACATCTGTATGGCTGCTAAAAAAGGAGTCAATGTTCTTGAAAGAGGTTCCCAGGTACATTTCATGGCTGAATTTCTGGCAATATTAGATTTCCCTCCGGCCTCCAAACTCGATATCTACGGGGAACTCGACAAGGCCAAGGCTGAGCCCAGCGAAATGCGTGGCGAAATGCTTTTCAACGGTAAGGCTCGTTGCTCTTCATGCCACCCTGCTCCCTATTACACAGACAATACTATGCACGACCTCAAAGCTGAACGCTTTTACAAGAAGGAGTTAGTAAATGGTATGATGATGGCCCATGATGGGCTCATAAAAACCTTTCCTTTGAGAGGCATCAAAGACTCCCCGCCCTATCTGCATGACGGGCGTTGTTTCACGCTTGAGGATACAGTGGAGTACTTTAACCTTATACAGCAACTCCAATTAAGCACCAGGGAGAAGGAAGATATCGTTGCCTTCTTAAGGGCTTTATAGCTTGTTTCAGAAGAATCTTACATTATAGCGTTTGTCATGATTTATAACATTCTGACAAACGCTATAAATACGTTCTATTTCCAAAATATTTTGCTTTAAGGATAATTAATTGGTAATATGCTAAACAATCATAATTTTTGGCAGCCATTATTTCCTTTTGCATTCAAAATATTAATATTAAGGCATATATAATAAATGACAAAATTTATTCTAAAAAGCTTCGGAATATCCAAACTGCTTCCAAAAACCAGCAAACCGGCTTCAGCTCCGGGAACCGTAACGTATATTGGTGAAAAGCAGGAACAGCCGGTTAAACTCCACATGATTGATTACAATGAAACAAATTTTACGGAAAAAAACTTAGAAAATCTTGCAGAATGCTTGCCCTTTAAAGAAAGTCCTACTGTAACATGGTTAAATTATACAGGGGTTCATAACATACAAAACATTAATGAGGTAGGTGAAATATTTCAGGCACATCCACTGGTACTTTCAGACATAGCAAATACTACTCAACGCCCCAAAGTTGAAGAATATGACAAGTACCTCTTTGTTGTCATTAAAATGTGTTATTTTAAAAAGAATACCGACGAAGTGTATATGGAACAGGTAAGCTTATTGCTTGGGAAAGACTATATAATTTCATTTCAGGAAAATGATACAGATGTTCTGGAAGGATTGCGCGAAAGAATCAGGAACGGTAAAGGTAAAGTGCGCAAACTGGGAAGCGATTATCTTATGTACTGCATTATAGACACTATTGTTGATAATTATTTCTCGGTTCTTGAAAATGTAGGCGGAAAAATTGAGTTGTTGGAAGAAGAACTCATGTTAAATGCTAGCCAGGAGCTTTTATCAAAGATATACCGCTTGAAGCAAGAACTTATTTATTTAAGAAAATCTATCTGGCCTATGCGAGAGGTTGTAAATACGATTCAACGCGCCGAGCATGATCTGATTAGTGAAGGAATATACGTTTATATGCGTGATGTCTATGATCACACAATTCAGGTAGTAGAAACAGTAGAAACATTTCGTGATATGACATCGGGAATGCTCGATCTTTATCTTTCAACTGTGAGCAATAAAATGAATGAAATAATGAAGGTTCTTACTATATTTGCTGCTATTTTTATTCCTCTCACCTTCCTTGCCGGTATTTACGGAATGAATTTTGAATTTATGCCTGAATTAAAATGGCGGCTTGCATACCCGGTTTGGTGGGTAGTTACTATTATATTGGCAATTGGTATGCTTATATATTTTAGAAAAAATAAATGGCTATAAGTTATAAAAAAGAAGAACAGGTTAAACTTGCAAACTGTAACAAACTTTTGGCATTAGCATGGATAAAGCAGTATTATGAAAATTGATAAATTTCATTATTACGATGGAAAACCATATGAAATAATCTTTGACAGGGCAATGAAGGGAATGCGCCATTGCTTTATTGATAAAATAGAGGCAGGCACTAAAGTAATTGATATAGGTTGTGGTATCGGTTCTTTAGTATTTGACCTTGCCGAAAAGTGCAGCTTTGTAACAGGAGTTGAGATTTCATCTAAAATGTTTGAATATGCCAAAAGTCGTCAGCAGAAAAAAGGCATACAAAACGTGCAGTTATTACATGGTGATGCAACAAATATATCTGATATTAAAGATCAGCAGTTTGATTATGCAACATTTTCGATGGTCATTCATGAAATGCCGCCTGATTTACGAATAAAGGCTCTACTTGAAGCAAAACGTATAGCTAAAAAACTTATTATCTTAGACTTTGCTGCACCACAGCCTGCTAATATAATGGGTGTTATGTCACGTATCATAGAATTTTTAGCAGGCATTGACCACTTCAAATGTTTTTTGGATTTTCAAAGAAATAATGGTATAAGTAAATTACTTGAATCCTGCCAACTTTCTATTTACAATGAATCTACGCTTAAAAAAGGCGCCATAAAAATTGTTTCAGCGCAGTCTCCGATAAATTAACCACGCAATTCCAATGAATAGACCTATGATGTGTGCTATCCTTTATGTATAAAAGGGTATATCTTACAGGCAATACAGAATTTGAAAATTGCTTCAAGAGCGGCACAAACAGTAAAAATCAAACCGATAACAATGCCTGTTTTCTCAAAATTGAGCAGATAAGATGCAGCTATCATGCAACAAAATATAACCCCGATCTTCGCAGCAAATATTTTAGGTCCGGCATTAACCATTGTAGGTTTGACTTTGAAGATATTTAGAATAGTTTTACTGAAAGAACTATAAAAACTATATGAAGGATTAAGAAAGCCACGTATAAAAAAATCAATGGATAAAACCAAAATAATCCATTTATAAGGCGTAAAGAAAAATAATATTAAAGAAAAAACAGTTAAAGCTGCGTTTATTTGCACAGCCTTTTCATTTACCTGCACAAAAGATATAGGGCACATTTCATTCATATTTATAATCCATTTTTATTTGTTTAATCTCAACCAGAAGGCAATTCTATGCTCAGCAGACTTTAATGGCCTAAAGAAAGCGCGGAGTTTCAGATTTTAATGAAACACCGCGCTCATATTTTGCTAATGCCTCCGTGAGCGTTTAAAACATCCATCAGTTCATGGCGGTGTTATCGCTTCCTGCTCATCCGATTTGCAGTTCAGAATATGCTTCGGAAACCCTCGAATACGTTTATGCTACGATCAGGCAAGGTCAACAAAAGCGGTCAAGATTCATTACCTTGTTCCACGTCGCCACAAAGTCGTGCAGGAACTTCTCCTGGGAGTCCTTACTTCCATAGACTTCCGCCAAGGCCCGTAGTTGGGAGTTCGAACCAAATATGAGATCGACACGGGTGCCGGTCCACTTAATTTCACCGCTCTTGCGATCACGACCTTCGAACACGTTATCGTCTCCCGAGGTTGCCTTCCACGTCGTGCTCATATCAAGCAGATTCACGAAGAAGTCATTGGTGAGCGTCTCTGGCCGTTTGGTGAAGACGCCATGCCGGGACTGTTCGAAGTTAGTATTCAAGACACGCATACCGCCAACGAGAACCGTCATTTCAGGAGCAGTCAGCGTCAGCAGTTGTGCCCGATCAACCAGCAATTCCTCCGCCGATACACTGAACTTGGTCTTGAGGTAGTTACGGAACCCGTCTGCAGCCGGTTCGAGTACGGAGAATGACACCACGTCGGTTTGCTCCTGTGAAGCATCCGTGCGTCCCGGCGTGAAGGGAACGGTCACAGAATGACCGGCATTCTTCGCCGATTGTTCGACACCTGCGCATCCACCCAGGACAATCAAGTCGGCAAGAGAAACCTTCTTTCCGCCGGACTGTGCGCTGTTGAACTCCTTTTGGATTCCCTCAAGAGTCTTCAGCACCATCTTCAGTTGGGCCGGCTGGTTGACTTTCCAATCCTTTTGCGGCGCAAGACGAATGCGCGCCCCGTTTGCCCCACCGCGCTTATCGGAGCCGCGGAACGTGGATGCCGACGCCCAGGCCGTTGAGACCAGTTGGGAGACAGTCAGTCCGGAGGCAAAGATTTTGCCCTTAAGGGCGGTGATGTCCTGTTCGTCTATCAATTTATGAGTTACTGCGGGGACCGGGTCTTGCCAGATCAGCTCCTCTGCCGGAACCTCCGCACCGAGATAGCGTAAGCGAGGGCCCATATCACGATGGGTCAGTTTGAACCACGCCCTAGCGAAGTCGTCCGCGAATTTTTCCGGGTTCTGCTGGTAGTGCCGCGCGATCGGCTCGTAGATCGGGTCGAAGCGAAGGGAGAGGTCCGCCGTGGTCATCATCGGCCTGTGTTTCTTCAACGGGTCGTACGCGTCAACCACCATATCCTCTTCGGCTACGTCCTTGGCCAGCCACTGATTCGCGCCGGCCGGGCTTTTGAGCAGCTCCCACTCGTATTTGAACAGCACGTTCAGATAGCCCATGTCCCATTTGGTCGGGTTCGGCTTCCAGGCGCCCTCGATGCCGCTGGAGATCGTATCGCCGCCTTTACCGCTGCCGAAACTGCTCTTCCAGCCGAGCCCCTGTTCCTCTATGCCGGCGGCCTCGGGTTCCGGCCCGACATGCGCCGCATCGTCCGCGCCATGGCATTTGCCGAAGGTGTGCCCGCCGGCGACGAGCGCGACGGTCTCTTCGTCGTTCATCGCCATACGTTTGAAGGTCTCTCGGACGTCACGGCCGGAGGCGACCGGATCAGGGTTGCCGTCCGGGCCTTCCGGGTTCACGTAGATCAGCCCCATCTGCACGGCGGCAAGGGGGTTTTCGAGATCGCGGTCGCCGGTATAACGGCTCTTTGGCTTGTCGCTCGTAGCCAGCCATTCCTCTTCGGCACCCCAGTAGACGTCCTCTTCGGGTTCCCAGATGTCCTCACGCCCGCCACCAAAGCCGAAGGTCTTAAAACCCATCGACTCCAGAGCACAGTTGCCGGCGAGGATCATGAGATCGGCCCAGGAAATTTTTTTGCCATATTTCTGTTTGATCGGCCAAAGCAGTCGGCGCGCCTTGTCCAGGTTAACGTTGTCTGGCCAGCTGTTCAGCGGCGCGAAGCGTTGGTTGCCGGACCCTGCACCCCCGCGGCCGTCACCCATGCGGTAGGTTCCTGCGCTGTGCCAGGCCATTCGGATGAAGAGCCCACCGTAGTGACCGTAATCGGCTGGCCACCAGTCCTGTGAGTCGGTCATCAGCGCATAGAGGTCCTTTTTCAGAGCCTCCAGGTCGAGCTTCTTGAATTCTTCAGCATAGTTGAACTCCGCGCCCATCGGATTGCTCATGTGCGAGTTCTGATGAAGCATCTTAAGGTTCAGCTGGTTCGGCCACCAGTCACGGTTCGACGTGCCGCCACCGGCAATGGGTTTGCTTGTCCTGCCCGTTACCGGGCACTTGCTATCTTCATTCATAATGCTTCCTCCTTTCATTGTCTGAACTTTTGCACCGTATTCATTTGATTATAGAAATAAGTATTATATGATAAGTACTATCAATTGTATGGCAAAAAAATATATTAACCTTGTTCTGCCATACAATTGCTGCATATACCGAAAAAATCCAACCTATGATTCAGAATTTTAAAATTAGTATCTAATTCAACCTCTTTTTTCATTTCATCCAGGCTATCCAGGTCCGGGTCAACAATTTTTTTGCACTTGATACAGATGATGTGTGGATGGGGAGTAGGCTTGTTTCCATCATATCGGTTGCTCCCATCCGGGAATCCTAACTCAAGAACTTCACCCAATGATTTAATTAATACAATATTTTTATATACAGTGGCAAGACTCATTGTCGGAAAGTCTTTTTTTATCTGGACATAGATATTGTCAACACTGGGATGGTCTTTACTTTTGGCAAGAATTTTAACGATAGCCAGCCGCTGAGGCGTTATCTTGTGGCCATTATCCCTTAATTTTTGGATGATGATTTCAAATCTTTTTTTATGGTCTGCCAATTGAAGCCCCTTTATCCTAAATAATAATTATTATCCAATAACATTAACTATCATTTCAGTCAACTTTTATTTCAATCATCCACATATGATAACTTCATTGGTTAATTTGTATCAATTTCATTCTGTTTAATAATAGTATAATTGACGTTTTCTATACGAATAGAAAAGTTACGAACACTTACATTATGCGAAATATCGATAGTCTCAAGCTGAGAAAAAGTGTTATGCAAATGATAATCCATACAAAAGTCATCTTGAACCAATTTCCTTATATTGAGTTGGCTGTTCAGGGGGCAGCACTGTTTTTGCCCTTGCAGCAGGATGTTAGGCCTGTTGTTGACTTCACCTTCATTTACTAAATTCCGTATAGGCTTCTTTCATAAATTGCGCTATCGGAATTTTCTGAGGGCATATTTTTTCAACACCTGAATAATCGTTGCTATTTATCTTGCTCCGAATCTTAATTGGTATCTGTTCAAACTTTTTTACTGCCAGATCCCTTGCCCCATACCCTCTCGAATACATAAGCATTTCCATAATCTCGAATATTGGAATCTCATCTGCATTTGCAGTATCGCATCCACCGCATCGTATACAGTAATATTGCCCGGTGCTATCTGCATAATCTGCAAGCAGTTTTTTTACTTCAGCATTGAAAGAGCGATCATCTACCGCCGCTGAAACATTCGATTGCAAAATCGTTGAATTAGGCATAAGAGAGCAGACTGATGTCAAGTTAGGATTCTGCCAAATCGCTTCTATCTTTGCTTGTTCAAAAGATATATTGTGAACAGCTAACATAGCATTCAATTTTTCTTCACTAAGCGGAAACTTTTGCAACTTGGCTTTTTGCTGAACCGTGATCCCCATTGACTTAACAGCAAATATCCCAATACCTTTTTCATGACATTTCTGCATAGCATCTTCCATGCTTTTAATGCTCTGCATCCTGTAATTATAAGCAGTTTGAATCCCATCTATCCAGCCAAGCTCAGCAGCATCATTGAGACATTGGGCCATATTCTTATGCGTACAAAATCCAAAAAATCTAATCTTCTTTTGTTTTTTAACCTTCTCAGCCCATCTTCTTACGTCATTATTAAGCACTTCAATGTTATCCAGAACGTGTACAGCTAAAAAGTCAATAGTGGACGTCCCGTTTTCTTTGAGCACTTTATCCAATTGTTTCTGCATTACAACCGGGTCTGTTGAATATACTTTTCCGGACAAAAAGACTTTCTTTCGTGTCTCAGGATGTTTTTTAAAATATTCACTGTAAGCTTTCCCGGTAAATGAAACGATCTCCCAACAGTCAACACCGTAATTAAGGGCTTCATCGAGCAAAACTTGACTGTCTGTGCCTGTAAAAGATCCACCGCCAAGGCAAAGTTTAGATATCTTCACACCGGTATTCCCAAATGCTCGTTTGGGAACAACAACATCAGTGCGTATTTGATTGCCAAAGCTATAAGAAGACGTCAATGCGATACCTGTGCCAACAATAAGTGCTATAAATTCCCGCCTGTCTAACTTCTTTTCCATATGCTCCAATCCCTCTGTATTTGTTTACTGTACCTTCCAAAGCAACTAAACGGTTAAGGTGAGGAGGGGCGCTTTAAAAAAATATAAGCTGAATAAAGGAGCCAGTTTTTAAACAAAGAAGAACGTCAGCAATCGCTCTTTCTAAGCCCTCTGCCCCACCTTTTGGTTCGGCATTCACCTCTTAAACAACAAGATTTCCTTTCTTCTCTGCTACGCTGATCGTAGCAAGTGTTCCTGAGTTAAATTCTATAAAATCCGCTTCGATACCATCGCTAAAAATTACGCCATTCTCTGATATAGCCGAAACAAGTATCAGTGGGCTTTTGGGGGTGATCTTACCGAATGTTAATTCCGCAGAAGATGTTTTGCTTGGCCAAGGTTCACGGACTGAGTAATATAAGTACTCAGAGTCCCATGTAAATTTGGATTTCTGTTTTACCTCAATAGGCCTTCCTGTTGCAGCTGAAGAAATCCCTGTCGCTCCCGCAAGTATGCTTCGCAGCCAACCGCTCGAACCCAAACCTGTTGAAACGATTATACCGCTTGATGAATGATCTTCTTTTTTTTGCTTGATCTGTATCGAATAACGAGCCGATGTGTGTGTTTTTGGCCCTATAAACAAATCATTTACGCCGTAAATGGTCTGTCCAGTGTTTAAATCTGCTTTAGCCATAGTTATCTGGCGAATCGGGCAACTTTTCCGGAACACCTCCGGAACTAAATGGGATAAATCAGAAATTGTGAAGGGAAGCAATACACCTTCCCAGCGATCAGGATCTGGATTAACTCCGATAACCGGTTGCTGATCCAAATATTTAAGAACGTTTGCAACCAATCCGTCCTGCCCTAAAACAACGACTATATCCTGTTTGCCAAATATAAAATTAGGCACAAATGATCGGTCTAATGTTTGCAGACGGCCCAAGCGGGAAAGTGCATTCGTTGCTTTATGAACTGCAGATTTATATATCGTGTTTTCAAGCTTATAATCAGAAAAATCAGCGCCGAGATGTTCTATGTAGAATCTCGCCTGAGCCTCTGTGTTAAATCTTGCAATTAGATCATCCAATCGAGTTTTACGTATGATTAGGATAATCTTATTTTCGGTTAGACGGTCCATCAATTATTTTCCTGTTTTGTTAGTAACTCCCGTAACAGCTCAGGTGAAATATTTAATTGACCAATCTTACTTGCATTTTCCGCTAATTCTTTAAATGCAAATGCAACTAATTGAGATGGTTCCATGCCAACACTTGCAAGAGATTGAATTACTTTTGGATCTGTTTCGGAAATAGCCCTCATCATCGCTGAGATGCTGTATGCTTTAGTATCCGCTTCTTGCTTAGCGTTCTCTGTTGCTAATGTAACCAAATCCTTATTTTTTACCTCCAGGGAGATTTTTGTAGCCATTTCAGCTTCTCTGAGCTCTCGTTTCTTTTGTTGGACAGATTTCTCAGCCTCCATTTGCGCTTCCTTGATTTGACGTTTCTTGTTCTCTACGGCGATTTCAGTATTTAATTCGTTCTCTTTTATTGCTCTTTCCTGTTCTACAGCAGAGTTTCTTCTTGAATAAATGGCTTCATCAGCTTCCTGAAGAATTTGTTCTCTTGCTTCAGCTTCTAAGGCACGGGCTGTTTCAGGAGTTGGTTTTATGGCCAAAATTGATACCCCAAGAATTTCAATCCCTAGCGAAGTGATTGTTTCAGCCTTCTTAAGACTTTCTCTTAAAGAACTGACAAGATCATCAAAACGACCGAGTGTTTCCCGAAGAGGCATAGATTTGAGCGAGGATCGAGTTAATACTTGGGCGTGATTAATAAGCCTTTGGGTTAGTTTTTCAGGATCATCTGAAGTGTAATCCTTTCCGTTAGGTGCCAAAGCAAAATTCATTAATTGAGATAGCTTGGATGGATCTGAAATCTTATAGGTAATCTGACCTTGTACGGTAACTTCTTGGAAGTCAGAAGTAACCTCATGAAAAATAAACGGAGCGTCCACACTTGCCACAGGGACTCTTACCAAGGAAGTAGTTGGTAAAAAGTAAAAGAAAGATAACCCAGCTCCTTCCCGAACAAGTTTTCCTTTTCGATACTGAAGAACATAATCTGTTGGTTGTACTTTTATGAACTTGATTCCTAACATATTGTCTCCTCTCGATTACCAACATCCGCATATATTGTCGAAATGATTTAACTGTGCGGCCCGGCCACTTTTTGGCCGGGTCAGCACCAGTGAATTGTTGTGTGTCATCTCAGCTTCTCCAGAGCAAAAGAATGAAGCTGTGTTCTCAAATTATTAATATCGTTCTCGTTCTTTCGCTCATACACGACATTCTCAAATCCAAAGCTGTGGGTTTCATATAAGGACCCTTGCTCCGACTTTTGTAGAGCTTTAAATTCTTTTTCAAGAAGGTCTGGCTTACATACAAAAATATGCCCCAATGACCACGCAGGCACTTCGGAAGCGGAGTTGGATGTGGCCAAGGTTACTTTAAAAAGCGCACGTAATAGATTCTTATTTTCACTGGCGCATATTATCTGAATAGCGGACTCAAGTGCTTGATTAAAAGGGCCATCAGCGTATTGTTCGGCTTCTTGGCGAAGCTGAGCACCTGACGCAGTATCAATAGAAGAGATAAACTCTTTGTTTAGCGACTCATACTTATTAAAAATGGCAATTACGTCGCTTGATGACATACCATCACCGGCGAATAGTACTGACACGTAAAGTGATACAAATAAAAATGGAATTATGATTTTAAGATTCATATTACACACACCGTTTGGGATATGCGGCAAACCGGGTAAATATTAATTCAACACATTTTTCAGCGGCGAGGGAATCAAGTCCGCTGGAAAAAGAGGTTAAACGTATTTTTTAGTATAATAAAAAGTCAATCATCGCTTCTATGCCCTCAATAGAATCAATGTTGTCTTTGTGATTCTTCATATAAAGTAGTGGAACCACTCTTTCCTTTAGATTTTGAAATTCTGCTTTTCCGACTTGGGCGTCCGGTGCCCATTTCGGAAATTTGATATCCTGAAAATATAGCACCTGCCATTCGGAGATTGCCTTTTGATCAGTGAGTTTCCTTTGAGCCTTCCTGTTTTTCCACCATTTGATGATCATTATTTATACGTTCAACACGTTATTGTGCTGAACTGCATATTTCCAAAGTCAAAAAGGTCTTATCAACCTTTCCATTATATTTTAAAGCATTTTCCAACAGTATATCACTCAGGATTGAATAATATGCTGCTGACAGGATAATTCCAAATACTACACTTTTGTCTTATCTATAAACGGTAAGAAGTAATAGCTACAAACTGGACTACAGCAAAACAGGTCTGCGATGAACTCTTTAAAACTGACAGCTTTTCATCTTATTACATTTTCGAATGAAACGCTCATGGACTCGCGCTTGGTAAAGATGATCCATGATTTGCTTCTCGATCCGGTTGTTCGACATTCTTTGCCTTCCTGAAGTCTTTAAGCTTTCTCAGCTTTCCGGATTCGTCATATCTGGCTTCGTAAACATAGTCGTTCCTTCGTATAGTCGACTCTTGTGTAGAACTCCGGAGGGAAAGAAATAGTGCCAATATCCTACTTACTGATCTTAATAACTGTGTTTTAAATTCGGAGAAATGAATAGATTCTGCCAGCAAAAACGCTATATCTGTTATTCCTGTTAAAACTTAACAGTCTTGCCACTGTTTGAAAAGTTTTTAGTTGGCGCAGTTCCATTTATTTCGTCTCCGTTCAAATTTTTCGATTATATATATCAAAAACTTTCGTTTGACGCAAAATAAATGATTGGATAAGAAGAAGGAAAGCTGGCGAATGCTTCTTGTGCTGCAAAAGCCTTGTTGGGCTTCACTCACCCTTAAATGACTTAAAAAGTCAACGGCTATTTATACCCGCTCAAATTCACCCGCTGCTTCGACTTTCCGTTGAATGCTGCAAATAAGTCTCGAGGGGTCTTGATAAAAGCGTATGCACCTGAAGCCTCTAATTCATCTTTCGTTCCGTATCCCCAAAGAACGCCATAACCACATAACCCATTTTCTTTCGCACCGATAATATCATGCTCGCGATCCCCGATCATTGAAGCCTCAAACGCAGCAATCGATTCTCTTTGCAGAATATGGGATATTAGACTTGTCTTATCACTACGAGTTCCGTCAAGTTCGCTCCCATAGACACGTTTGAAGTAGCGGTGCAAATCAAAATGGTCGATAATCCGTTCAGCATATACCGCTGGTTTTGATGTGGCAACATAGAGTGTATGACCTTCTTCCTGTAGGTTTTCCAGCACTTCAGGAATGCCATCATAGACTTCATTCTCAAATAATCCAACCGATCCAAACCGTTCACGATAAAAGGTTAAGGCCTTTTCGGAAAGTGCATCGTCATCAGAGGCAAGTAATTTCACAAAACTGTCTTTCAAGGGAGGCCCGATACACCAGCGCAAACTCTCTCTGGGTGGTGATTGCATGCCTATCATATCTAATGCGTATGAAATGCATTTTGTAATGCCTGAAAAAGGGTCTGTCAGTGTGCCATCTAAATCAAATAATAGATTCATTGTCTTATAGTCGACAAGTATAAAGTTCTGGATAATTTTACAGATGTAACAATATCCGGAAAGATTAAAAAGTTTTCTGATTCTTATAAACAATCATCATTAATTTACATATTTCTACAGCCAGCAATTTTACTATAATGGGTAGTCATTCCCGGTTTAAAGAAACAGGAACAAACCCCGAACGCAGTTTCCCAAAACTGCTATTTCTTTAGTTCTGCTTTAACAGCCAACCCTATCTTTTCTAATGTAAACGGTTTCTTTATATATTGGCCGGCGCCCAATTTTTGGGCTGCCTTTACCTCATCTGTTTCAGAGTAGCCACTCAATGTCATTAACTTAAGCGAACGAATAATATTATAAATGACTAATTATATTACAATAACTATTGATTTTATGGCATTAGCATGATATATTCACTTTCAATAATAACAAACAATTACTATTGTGAAAGGAGTATACCATG